>JAYSRI010000526.1:0-6168 GCA_043721175.1 Alphaproteobacteria bacterium | reverse complement strand
CGACATATCAGCAGCTGCCTTCCTCAGGTCCAAGGGGCTTGATGAGGAGAGTATTCGGCTTGTGAACGTGACGTTGAATGCAAATGACGCCAACAGCTACTCGATGGTCAACGTCTATCGAACTTTGCAGCTTTTTTCTCGGGACGCAGAGCTTGGCGCAACGCAGACCGTAGCGGGCGGCTCTAACCGACTAGCCCAAGCTATGGCAGCAAGCCTTTCCCGGCCTGTTGAATTGAAGAAGATTGTTTCAGAAATTACGATGAATAAGTCGGGGGCAATAGTGAAATGTGCCGACAATTCGCAGTACGCGGCATCTTTCGTGCTGAGCACATTGCCTTTTCCCGCTTTTCGCACTGTTGCGGTAAACGCGCCCCTATCTGCTTTGCAGCGTGAGGCGATCTCCAAAATGGCGTATACTCAAATCGTGCAAGTTCACCTCGAGGCCAGTAAACCATTCTGGGAGACTGATGGATTAGCTTCTTCTATTTGGACCGATAGTCCAATGGAACGCGCCTGGGTCCAGCGCGACCGCTTGTCGGGCCAACCCACTGGAATGCTCATGTCCTGGATCAATGGGAATGGAGCCGACACGGTGTCAGCTCTTTCCGACGAAGCTTTGGGTGATGTGTGCGTCGCCGAATGGGCTCGATTGCGGCCAGCTTCCGCTGGAAATGTTCGATCACGCAAAGTGGTGCGTTGGACGCGTAACAACGCGCTTGCCGGAGGCGCCTACATGCATTTTTCTCCAGGCCAAGCGGCACGGTGGGCACCGCATTTAGGCAAGCCTGCGGGGCGCTTACACTTAGCAGGTGAGCACCTTTCAATTGCCTCCACGGGTATGGAGGGCGCAATGGAGAGCGCCGAGGCTGCCGTTAATGGGATAGTTGGCGCTACACAGGCCAAGCAATGAAGGCTTTCATCCTGTTCGGCGCAGCGCTTCTGGCGAGTTGTGCGCAGCTTAAGGCCGAACGGCACCTATCGACTGTTCAGACCAGCTCTGAGTTGATGCGCGGGATTAACGCTTTTTTGCCCGGAAACTTCAGCAATGCGGCCCAATTCGCCGCTGCCGATTTAGGCTTGAAAAAACCGCCCGCCGCTGGGTTTCCGTACGCGTGGCTCGACAGTCAGTCAGCACATTTCTTCAGAATCGAGGCGCCGCTAATTGGCAAAAACGTCTTTTACCTTGAGTGGCGTTCCATCGGTGCGACCGGACCGATTAGTCGGCAACGCATATGGTCTTTTCGTGAAACCGGCGGTGAACTCCGGATGGACTTTTTCACTTTCAAAGTCCCCAAGCCGTTTGAAGGGGCCGGGGGAGTTAGAAACAAATTCCAAGCTTTGCGGCTGGAAGACCTTATCGGCTATGGCCCCGCGTGCGGCCTCCTCGTTCGCGCTTCAGTTCAAGCAGGCTTGCTTGCCAAAACAACGCCCGCGGAATGCAGCTTGGTTGCACGATCAGGGCGCACAATGGGGATCGACGCCGAGGTTACTTTTAGTCGACACGCCATCACCTATCGCGAAGCCGGAATCCTTGAAGACGGTAGTTTTGCCTTCAAAGTACCAGGCGGCCCACCATATCAATTTATTCGATACTTAAATCGCTAGTTTAACCTTGGGCTGCGGCCTTCTTAGCCAGTTTATCATGCGCCATCACGGACTCGACGATGCCCACGAGCTCATCGAATGGCACCATGTTCGGACCATCCGAAGGAGCCTTATCTGGGTTCGGGTGAGTTTCCATAAAGATCGCCGCCACGCCAACCGCAGCCGCCGCGCGCGCGAGCACGGGCACAAACTCACGTTGCCCGCCCGAACGATCGCCGAGGCCTCCTGGCTGTTGAACTGAGTGTGTTGCGTCAAAAACCACCGGAGCACCAAAAGCGGCCATTGTCGGAAGGCCCCGGAAGTCTGTCACTAACGTGTTGTAACCAAAACTAGAGCCACGTTCTGTTACGAGCACATTGGGGTTACCGCTCCCTGTAATCTTTGCGATCACATGCTTCATGTCCCAAGGTGCAAGAAACTGACCCTTTTTTACATTGACCGGCAACCCCGTTTGGGCAGCCGCTACGAGCAAGTCGGTCTGGCGGCACAGGAAGGCTGGAATCTGCAAAACGTCTACAGCTTGCGCAGCAATTGCGCACAATTCTGCGGTGTGGACATCTGTAATCACAGGTAGGCCATAGGTTTCACGAATCTCTGCAAAAATCGGTAACGCTCCTTCGATGCCAGCCCCGCGCGCTCCTACGAGCGACGATCGATTGGCCTTATCGAAGGATGTTTTATAGATCAGTCCGACACCGAGCTTCGAAAACGTTTCTTTGAGCCAGTGTGCCGTTTCCAAAGCGTGCGCCCGGCTCTCCATCGCGCACGGTCCTGCGATAAAGGTAATTGGTAATGCGTTACTTACCCGGACAGAACCGGCACCTTTGCCGATGAAAACGGTGGGATTAGGCGTGCTCATTGCGATCTCCTGAGCCATTGATATAGGCGCGGCTAGCGAGAGGCGCTATGACCGGATGTGAGGAAGCAGTGACCCGGTGCACCACATGAAACTAATCGCCTACACTTTGGGACTTGACCCGCCAGCAATACGCCCGGCTCCGCTGGAGCGCGCTTGGATGGACGCAACAACGGACCGCTTTGCTTATCGCTGCTTGCCGTTGAACATTGCCAATCAGGTTGGGTGGGAGGTGCTATCTCCTGTTTCGTTTGAAGCTACTTGGGATGGTGGCCCCCACCCACATTCGGTTATTATTGACTTGCTGGATGACGGATACCCACCACCTTTGGGCCATTTCGGGCACGGCGTGCTGACATTTCATGTGAATGTGCTCTTTCGAACTGAGCCCGCCACTCAGCTTTTCGTAACCGGACCACTCAACGCTCCAAAGGACGGAATCGGCGCACTTTCGGGTATCATAGAGACCGACTGGTCCCACTACACATTCACGATGAATTGGCTGTTTACACGGGCGCTTCACCCTGTTCGTTTCATGAAAGGTGAACCTATCGCTACAGTCTTTCCGCTTTCACTTGGTGGCCTAGAAACACTGCATCCGGAGTTCCGCGATATTGCGAGCGAGCCAAAGCTAAAGAGCGCTTACGAGGCTTGGCAGCTTTCGCGAAATGCCTTCAACGAGGCTTTGGACGACCCAGATTCGCATGAAGCAAAACAATTGAAGTGGCAGAAAGGATATTTTCGCGGGATTGGCGAAGAAGGCGTTCCCACGAAAATCGGAGAACACCGCACGAAGGTCGCTATGAAAAAATGGGACGCGCCGAAGAAACCTAAACCGCGCCGATAGCCGTCTTCAGTGTGCATCGGAAGCAGTTGATTCAGTTTCTGCTTTGGCTTTTTCAAGAAACGGCATTGCAAAAAGTGACAACAGGAAAATAATCCCCATCACGAAAAATAGATTGTTGAATGTCATCACTGTCGCTTCCCTGTTAAGCAGAAAAGTCATCTGTGCGACGGCCGCCAAGTAGGGATCTGAGACTTCGGTTTTTTCCATGGCCGCCTGCAGACCAGTCAGCCGTGCTGCAACGAGCGGATTTGCTGGGTCCAGCATCGGTGCCAACATCGTTTTATGAAAGACTAGAAAATAGTCCTTCAGCGCATTCAAAACAGCCACACCCAATGCCCCTCCCAAGTTGCGCATCAAGTTGAACAGTCCTGAAGCTGTTTGGATTTCTTCGGGCGGCAGAGTTGCAAAAGCCAATTGTGTCATCAGCGCGAAAACGAACATAAAGCCCATGCCACGAAGCGCTTGCGGCAGAATAAACTCATCAAAATCAGACTCGGCCGTCAAACCTGACTGGGTAAAGCATCCCAAGGCAGCAATGACGATGCCGATCGCAACCAGTATGCGCATATCGACGCGGTCTCCCACTGTTCTGATGATTGGGGCGGTTACAAACATTGCAGCGCCCGTGGCAAACATAACGTGACCGATCTGCAGGGCGCCAAATCCGCGAATTTGGCTTAAGAATAAGGGCTGCAAATAAACCGAGCCGTACAGTCCGATTCCAATGGAGAACGTTACCAGTGCACCGATCGCAAAGTTTCTGTTGCGAAAGGCCTTGAGACTGACAATCGGTTCATCGACGGTCAGTGCTCGCCAAAAAAATACACTTGCCGCTATCAAGCAGACCAAAAACACACTGACAATTTTTGCACTCCCAAACCATTGATCGCCCGGCGCATCTTCCAAATAGAGCTGGAGCGACCCAAGAAATACCGCAAGACTGAACAGTCCAATCCAATCCATCTTTTTCAAAAGACTGGGATTTGCTTTGGGGAGGCCACGAAGGCAAAATGGAACTAATACGGCGATAACCGCTGCAGGCACCAAGTTAATAAAGAATAGCCAACGCCAACCTAAAGCATCGGTAATCGTTCCGCCCACAGTTGGGCCAATCGAGGGTGCAATCGTGACAATCATCCCAATCATAATCTGAACGCCGCCGCGATATTTTGGCGGGAACAATAGCCAAGCACTGGCCATCGTCGTAGGGATCAATGCGCCGCCCATAAAGCCTTGGATCGCACGAAAAACGATCATTGATTCGGTATTCCAAGCCAAACCGCAAGCCGCGCTAGCAAATGCAAAACCAGTCGCTGCCCAAGCAAAGAATACAGGAATTGAAAAGGCCCGGCTTAAATACCCTGACAGCGGAATCGCAATTACTTCCGCTATCAGATAGGCTGTTTGAACCCATGCAAGTTCGTCTGCGCTCGCTGAAATCCCGGCTTGGATATTGCGGATCGAACTTGCAACAATTTGAATATCCAAAATCGCCATGAAGTTGCCGAGTGCCATTGCGGCAAAGCCAAGCCATGTCCAAAAATTGGGTGGGGCCGGTTCGTGTGCGGCTTGAGGCGCAGTTGGGGTGCCCGAGGCTGTTGTGGTATCCACACTCATTGAGTGGAAACCCGGTTGCCTTCTGGATCAAGCGCCTTTGATTCCCTGATATCAACTGTTGCAACTACCGACATTCCGGGCCGAAGAAATTCCTTCGCGCGCCATGCTTCATCAATCGCAATACGGACAGGCACGCGTTGAGTGATCTTCGTAAAATTTCCAGTCGCCGTATCTGTTGGAAGCAGAGAGAATTGCGATCCCGAAGCTGGCGATACACTCACTAATCGGCCTGTGACCTGTTCGCTGGGAAATGCGTCGACTTTGAACGTGACCTTCAAACCGGGTTTTAGCTTTCCGATTTGAGTTTCTTTGAAGTTTGCAACAACATACACTTGGTCAAGTGGCACGATTGCTAGCAATAGCTGGCCCGGCGACACAAGTTGGCCAATTTGCACCGTTCGGTTTGCGACCAAACCGGCTACCGGAGACCTAATCTCTGTATAGCTGAGGTCATTGCGTGCAGCTTGCAGGGTAGCGCGGGCGGCCTCCACAGAGGCTTCCGCAGATGCGATGGATGCAATTGCGGCGCGTTCATCTGAAATGCTGCTGTCTCGCGCAGCTTTTAAAACACCAGTTTGCGCCAACTGTACGGCAACGGCTGCTTGAGCTTGAACGACCTGAGCGGAACTGGCCTTTGCTGCTGCGTCGGCGCTATCAATGCGGGAAGGTGCAACAAAGCCTTGCTGCGCGAGCCCTGCAATTCGGTTTCTATCAGCGGCCGCGACGCTGCGCGTGGCTTCAGCGGCCAAAGTGGCCGCTTTGGCTTCTTCTACGACGTTGAGCTGCGACAGAAGCGTTGCTTCCGCACGACGGACAGAACCGGCACTTGACGCAGCTTGGGCCCGAGCCCTTGCTAGGTTCGCTTCTGCTTGTGCCAAACTTGCCTGTGCAAATAACATCCGAGCATCGGAATCCTGCGGGTCAAGCTTTAGTAGGATGGTGCCTTGCGGGACTTTCGTATTATCGGCAACTGAAATGGCCGAGACATAGGCTGTGCTCTTGGCAGAAACAGAAGTAATATCCGCCCTCACGTAAGCATTGTCAGTGGATACTATATATTGACCAGTTAAAAAATAATTAATAGTGAAATAGAGGCCAAGTGCAATGGCTATTAAGCTGGCGCCGATCAATACAGACTGACGATTCATATTGAAGTTTCCTGTGCTGAGAGGCTTTTCATTTCAACGCCATGAATAAATAGATCAAAAACATCTTCGGCCATTCGCAGGGCTGGTTTCTGTTC
>JAYSRI010000525.1:0-2453 GCA_043721175.1 Alphaproteobacteria bacterium | reverse complement strand
GCGCCCGATCCTGCATGGTCTTTGCACCTATGGCATCACGTGCCGTGCCGTGATGAGCGCGTATTGCGACAATGACGCAGCCAAAATCCTCAGCCACGATGTGCGCTTTTCCTCGCCAGTGTTTCCCGGCGAAGTCGTCAGCGTGCAAATGTGGCGCGATGGCAATGTCATTTCGTTTGAAGCGCGCGTGAAATCGCGCGATGTTGTGGTGATCAAGAATGGCAAGGCTGTTTTGGCGGTCTAAGGTAAGGATAAGGAAATGAAATTGACACGCCGTCATGCGCTTTTGAGTGCGGGATCGTTGGGTGCGGGCGCCATGTTGTGGGGCTGCACAGGCGGAACTGCCGCTAGCCCCGTACTCAAAACAATTATCGACAACATC
The DNA here is from genome assembly GCA_043721175.1 of Alphaproteobacteria bacterium. Classification (GTDB taxonomy): domain Bacteria; phylum Pseudomonadota; class Alphaproteobacteria; order Caulobacterales; family Aquidulcibacteraceae; genus Aquidulcibacter. The sequence goes on along the minus strand of JAYSRI010000525.1, from coordinate 2,071 downwards.
ACAACAACCATGTTGAAGGATAGCCCCGAGACGTGCACCAGCCTTACGGTGCCCGAAGCATTGGCAGGTGGCCCCTATATGAGCCGCGTTAGCGATACATCGGCAGCCGCTGAAAGCCAGCGCAATGCTTGGGTTGCGGGTTGGATAGCTGATCTTGAAAAGATCAAACCTGATACCTTGAACGCCTCTGATAAAATCACCCATGCTGTGGTGCTTTCGTCGTCGCGTTATGCCGCAGCTGCCGCCCCCATGGGCTATGGTAGTGCTGGATATGGCTCGCCAAATCCGTATCTGGTTAGTCAGCTGACCGGCTCTTATGTTGGCATGCCCGATTTTATGGACAGTCAGCACCCGGTTAAAAATAAGGCCGATGCTGACGCCTGGATCGCGCGCGTCGAGGGCTTTGCGGGCCAAATGGGCCACGAGGTTGAGCGGGTCAAAGCGGATGCTGCAAAGGGCGTTATCCCGCCAGACTTTATTATTGACCGCACATTGGGCCAATTGCGCACATTTTTGAAAACACCAGCGAAAGAAACTGTGCTGATAGCTGGCTTGATGCGCAAAGCCAAAGAGGCTGGCTTGGATTTTGAAGCATTGGGCGACGCCTGCGGGAAAGTAGTGCTAGAAAAGGTGTTGCCTTCTTACGCATCACAGGTCGCTTTGTTTGAAGATATGCGCGGCAAAGCGACCTCTGATGCAGGCGTGTGGAAATTGCCACAAGGGGAGGCCTATTACCAAGCCGCAACGGGCTATTGGACCACCACTAAAATGACCGCAGAGGAAATCCATCAGCTTGGTCAAGACCTTGTGAAATCGCTGGGTAGCGAAATGGATGCAGGTCTCAAGACGCTTGGCATGTCGCAGGGCAGTGTCGGCGACCGCATGGCGGCGTTGGGCAAGGACCCCAAATATCTTTACGCTAATACCGATGCGGGCAAAGAACAGTTGATTGCCGACCTTAATGTGCAAATGGACAAGCTCAAAACCCGCTTGCCTGAAGTGTTTGCAACGCTGGCGAAGGCTGATTGTGACGTAAAGCGTGTTCCCGCTTACACTGAAGCCGGAGCGCCGGGCGGATATTATCAATCGCCCGCTCCCGATGGATCGCGGGCCGGTGCATATTACATCAATTTGCGCGACACAGCTGCTTGGCCAAAATGGTCATTGCCAACATTGACCTATCACGAAGCCCAACCTGGACACCATTTGCAAGTGTCTTTGGCCCAAGAAGCTCAAGGCTTACCGTTCTTGCGCTCTAAAATGTTGTGGTTTGGAGCCTATGGTGAAGGCTGGGCGCTTTATGCGGAGCAATTGGCAGACGAGCTCAGAATGTATGAAGGCGATGTGGCAGGCCGACTTGGCTATCTGCAATCGGCTGCATTTCGCGCCGCGCGTTTGGTCGTCGATACCGGCTTGCATGCCAAGAAATGGACAAAGGATCAAGCCGTAAACTTTATGGTCGAGGCAACAGGTGATACGCGCGATAGCATCGTCACCGAAGTTGAGCGCTATTGCGTCTGGCCGGGGCAAGCGACCAGTTACATGGTTGGAAAGACCGATATTGTTCGTTTGCGCGAAGCAGCCAAAGCCGATCTCGGTGTCAAGTTCGATCTAAAAGCATTTCACGACAAAGTACTGCTGGAAGGGCCAATGCCTCTTGATGTGCTCGACAACGTGATTGGTGATTGGCAGGCTGGAATCAAAAAGGCTTAGTTCGTTGCAAGGGGCGTGAGGCCGAGGGCTTACGCGCTCCGATTTCGGGGAAGGGTATCATCATGAAACTGAACTATGGCGCCGCAATTTTGGCCGCGTGTCTTGTGTTAGGTGCGGCCGCTCCTGCACCTCGTTCCCCGCTCGCTAGCGTGCGTGCAACCGAGTTATCAGCCACGATCGCTGCTGACTACAATCGTTCACTCAAAGCACTTTGGGAAGATTTGCACGCGCATCCAGAATTATCCTTTAAGGAAACTCGTACCGCAGGCGTGATAGCGCGTGAATTGCGCGCGATAGGTGGTATCGAGATCACTGAAGGTGTTGGTAAAACTGGTGTTGTCGGTGTTATCCGCAACGG
>JAYSRI010000524.1:0-17782 GCA_043721175.1 Alphaproteobacteria bacterium | reverse complement strand
CTTCCAAATAACGCACAAGATATTCGGAACGGTCAACCCAAACATCAGTGATCGCGCCACCAGACTGGCCATCAATCCCGATAATGTTCATCCCGACTAGATGAGCATCGCGGTCATCGAGGGAAAAGCCGGGCGATGCGCGCAACGGCGCAATGCGCACTGTGCCGTGGCTTGTTATATCAGGTACATCTGCCCGAATTGCGTAAGAGCCGGGACCAACGCCAGCAGTTAGCGGATTGCCAGTTGGTTCAATTGGTGACCCTGACCAAGCCGCTGTGCGCTTAAAAGACATATCATGGCTGTCGCGACTGTCGTCGGGCTTATAAATTGTCCGGCCGTCCGACATCAGATACGGCTTTGGCAAGGCACGAAAAAACAAGCCCGGAGTGGGCTCATGCTCACCTGTCACATCATGCTCAAGCGGATAACCTTCCCTGCGGCCTTCATTTTGCAGATACAAAACAAGGCAGAGAAAAAACGCAAAAAACAAATAGAGTACCATTTCGGTGATATCTATCGTTCCAGCAAAATATTGGTTGTACATAGTCGTTCTCCTTCGCCAGCTTTAAGTTGGAAACTCGGTGACACCAAAGCGGGCGTCGTGGTTGGGTTTTACTTCCGGTGCGTGTTTGGCCAATGGGCCAATCGCGATCAGCGCTGCAAACAACAGCATGATTTCAATGTGATAGACGATACCGTAGCCGGTTTCGGGGCCTTGCAGCGCGCGCCCTAATGCTCCGTTGAGAGCCAGAGCTGAAAATGTATCCCGCAATGCGCCGCTAGCGGCGATTGCAACGCCCGAACACGTCGCCTGCACAGCGCCCCAAGCGCCCAGCGCCAAGCCAGATTGTCCATCACGAACCAAGGCCATCGCCGCTGTCAGTGTTCCTACCGAGAACAAACCGCCACCAAGCCCAATGAACAAAACGCCAAGACAGAATAAAATTGGTGAGGTCAAAGCTCCCCCCATGATAACCAACGAAAACGCAGCGGCCCCAACCACGCCGCCATACCCTGCTAATCGGTGCGCCTCACCCTGTTTTGCCAATTGCTGGGCGGCAATGCCAAACCCAACGAGTGTTCCAAGTGCCCATAGTGCTGTTAACGACGTTGTTGAACCCACCGACATGTTGAGCACCTCAGCACCATAAGGCTCCAATAACACGTCCTGCATCGAGAATGCAGCCGCACCTAGGCCAGTCGCAACCAACAGTCGCTTGGTACGACCAACGTTCATCATGGCGTCCCATTGGGTTTTGAACAATGGACGTTCGAGGTCGGGGGCGGTGAGGGTAGGGTTACGAACCTCTTGTTTCCACACAGCCACAAGGTTCAAGACCATGGTCATCAAGGCCGCACCTTGGATGACTTGGATTAACCGGATAGCGCTAAAATCCGCCAAAAGTCCACCTAAAATGATCGAACTGACCAACATACCTACTAGCAGCATGACGTATAAAAGTGCGACCACTCGGGGCCTGTTGGCTTCTGACGCCAGATCGGTCGCGAGTGCCAGTCCCGCTGTTTGGGCTGTATGCATGCCAAAGCCAACCAGTAAGAACGCCAGTGCCGCAGCAATCTGTCCAACAATTGGGCTGGCCGTGCCGACACCTGATAAAATCAGGAGCGCGAACGGCATTATGGCAAACCCGCCAAATTGCGCCAACGTACCGAAAAATATGTATGGCAGGCGTCTCCATCCCAGATAGGATTTGTGGATGTCAGACTTAAACCCGATAAGTGCGCGCAAGGGGGCAAATATCAACGGCAAGGAAACCATGAGCGCCACCAGCGTGCCGCTCACACCCATTTCCACAATCATAATGCGATTGAGTGTGCCGGTCAGCAGAACTGCAGCCATGCCGGTCGAGATTTGAAATAACGACAACCGCAAAAGGCGGCCTAATGGCAACTCAGCACTCGCCGAATCCGCAAATGGCAGCATGGATGCCGCTAAGTTCCTCCAAGCCAGCAAATTTTGTTCTTGCCGTGATGTCACGCGGGTTCTCCGGCCAAACTGCTGTTCCGCTTTTCCCGCGCGCCACCCTCTAGCCGCGCGGTGCGTAATTTCCAGATAAATTGTGCGGCGTTAACGACGTAGGTCAGATAAGCCGCGACCGCGATCATCAACTGCTGATCTGCTGTCCACCAGCCGAATATGAGCGAGCAGAGGTAAAGTGTTTGCAAGCCCAAGACGAGCATTGAAAAAACATCTTCCCAGAAAAATGATTCGACAAACAACCATTCTCCGAAAACGACTTTTTCCCAGATCGAACCGGTAATCATGATTACGTACAGGATAATCGTCTTGGCAATGACTGATGCCGTAGCGATTTCATAACCCGAACCAGTGGCAAAATAGCGCCACACTAGACCAAGGCTAACGAGAAATACCAAGAATTGCAGTGGGGCTAGGATTGCTTGAACCGTTGTCCACGGGCTTTTGTCGCGGATTTGCCGCTGCTCAGGCGTGTAAAGAGGACGATAGTAATATTCGGGCGGAGGTGTCCACGCCTTGCAAACAGGATTCGGCCAAGCACGCTGTAAATCGCTGAACAGTGATGGTGCAATAATTTGGCCTTGATGTGTGTCCATCACAGTCGGGCGACACGATGGCACACTTTCCGGACAAAGTGCCTCGTTAGCGTCTGAAGCACGGTAGTTCGCTGTATTTGTTTCGAAATACTGTTCCAACTAGCCGAGTCCCCATGGTGCTGATTTTCGCAACAGCTGCCCTTAAGACCGTTTGTCGCACGCACAGCCCGAATGTCAAGTATTTTGGACGTCCAAAAAATGCAACAGATTGAACTGAATAACGGGTGAAAATATCTGCCAAGCCTCTGGCACTGTTCAAGTTCTTGTGTAGATTATCCTAAGGCGGGCATAAAAATACGGACGTCGGAGAACGCAGCAGGGGTATGTTTTTTTGAAATGCAGTATCACGGCGTTGAGTTGAAAGACAGTTCGGTTAGCTCAAGGTTCTTGCGGACGGCACCCTGTTGCAAAACCAAAGTGATCGAAACGACAAATGAGCGGGGAGGTTTGTATGTCGGACGAGACATTTTTCGATGACCGCCAAGGCGGCAATGAAAACAATCAAGGCAACATTGGTGTGCAAAACGACTGGGCTGATACAATTGCATCGCTCAACAATCAGCACACTGCATTAGATGACGACGAAATTTTGGCACTTTTAGCCAACGTTGTTGAAGGTGAGATCATCCCCCGTCTGATGATGGCACACCAGAGTATTTCTAGCGATGGGGATGCTGGGCAATCACAGAACATTGATAACCAAATACATTTGTCGTCCGAGGAAATTGATGTTTTTGTCAAAATGACGTTGAACGATGAGGTTGACGATTTAGAGGATCATGTGCTGGACTTAACGTCTCAGGGTTACTCTATCGAACAGCTCTACCTTGATCTCTTGGCACCAACGGCTCGGGCGCTGGGGGTTTATTGGGAGCAAGATCGCTGCTCGTTCACTGACGTCACATTGGGTTTGGGTCGGATGCAAACGCTATTGTTTCGGCTGAGCGCGCGTCAAAAAGGGGTTTCTAACGTCAAAGCGTCAATCCCCCTGGGGCTGTTTATAACGCCTTTTGATGGACAGCATAGCTTTGGTATACGAATGGTGGATGATTTGTTTCGGCGTGCTGGTTGGAACAGTGTGTGCGAACCCGGGGTCTCGATCGAACAAGCGATTGCGCTCGTGAAAGCTCAGGCGTTTGATTTGGTTGGCATCGGTATTAGCTCGGAAGCGCAAATCGAGCCAGCTCGCGCATTACTGAAAGCGATTAAGGCCAATTCCCGCAATCGACAGATCAAATCGATGGTCGGAGGTAGTCAAATTGTTGCTCAACCTGAGCTTGCTGACAGCTTAGAAGCAGATTTATCGGCCCGTGATGCGAGAGAGGCCGTGACAATCGCGCAAAACATTGTATACGATCATCGTATGCAGCATTGATCCTCCCCTTCGGTGCGCATGAGGCTTCGCCGATACACATGGATTTGCATACTTCAAACAAACGTTTCGCCGCCTTCCTACATCCCAATAACTTGGGGGAATTGGACCCTTCTGTTGCCGCCAAAGTGCTTGCTGCTGGGGGCGATGTCGCGATGATTATCGACCGAAATGGCATCATTTGTGACCTTGCTGTCAGTAATGAAGACCTTGAACTTGATGGTCATGATGGCTGGATTTCAAAGGCTTGGGCCGACACAGTTACATTGGATAGTCGTGCAAAGGTCGCCGAATTATTGCGCGATGCTGCTGATGATATGCCAATTCGTTGGCGCGAGTTAAATCATCCATCCTACCGCGGTGAGTCGGTCGCTTTGCGCTATGTCGCTATGGCATCAGGACGCGACGGCAAGGTTATCGCCATCGGACGCGACCATCGTGCGTCGTCAATCCTACAGCAACGGCTTTTGCGTGCGCAACAGTCGATGGAACGTGACTACGCACAAATGCGCGATTCTGAATCGCGATACCGCTCCCTTTTCCAGCTGACAAACGAAGCTGTTTTAGTTATTGACGGCACCGCCCGTCGTGTCGTCGAGGCCAATCCTGCTGCCGAACGGATTTTGCACGCTGAAACGTCTCTCGTTGGACGGCAGTTTTCAAAATTATTCGATGAGTCTAGCCAAGAAGATGCGAGCTCTTTGCTGTCCGTCGCACTTGCAACTTCGAACCGCAAGGGGCCCGAGGGCGTTGTAAAAGCGGGTGGCAAGGACATTACCGCTTCCGCTTCTGTGTTCCGCCAAGACCGTTCAACGCATTTTCTGGTCAGATTGACCGTTTCAGATCAAGTCGCGCCGAGCATTCCAGCGAGCGCAGCAAGACTTTTGGCCGCGATAGAAACGCTGCCAGACGGCTTTGTGGTTACCGATGGCAATCTTCAGATATTGACTGTGAACGCAGCCTTCCTCGACATGGTGCATTTGCCTACGGTTGAGCAGGCCAAGGGGCAGGTGTTGTCACAGTTTTTGGGCAGACCCGGCGTTGATCGCAATATTTTGCTTGAAAACCTCAATAAATACGGCACAGTCCGCAATTTTCCGACCGTGATTCAAACCCAGTTTGGTGAAGTCGATGATGCGGAAGTATCTGCCGTCAGCGTTGCAAGTGGCGATATTCCTTGCTTTGGTTTCTCGATCCGGCGCGTTGCTAAGCGCGACATTGCCCGTGATATGGATCGCGCAACCACACCCGTTCAATTGGCTAGAACGCCTGCTGACATGAGCGAACTTGTTGGCCGGGTATCGTTGAAAGAAATCGTGCGCGATGCAACAGATGTCGTTGAGCGCTTGTGCATTGAATCGGCTCTTGAAATGACTGGCAACAACCGCGCCTCAGCCGCTGAAATACTGGGCGTTAGCCGCCAGAGTCTTTATTCAAAGCTGCATCGCTTTGGTATCGGCAAATTTGACGATGACGAAAGCTAGCCTCAATATCGACGAGGGGACGCGCAGCGAAATCGTTGCCATGGCATTGAGCGATCATGTGAGCTTTCATGATATCCGCGACTTGCATGGCCTTTGTGCTGACAGCGTAAAAGAACTCATGCGCACAACACTGAAACCGGGAAGCTATCGGGCTTGGCGCAAACGCGTGCGTGAATTTGGTGATCGGCGAGAGCATTACAAGTAGCGCGCGCTGGTTGCAGATTTAGAAGTCGAAACTTGTTTGTTCGCTCGGTATTTTTGATTTCGTCCGAGCTGTTGGCCTTTTGCCTGTTGTACTCATCCCTGATTTGCGACTGCCATGCTGATTTTGGATCGCGTTTGCGGCAGCACGATGCGACGACTGTCCGCGCACTTGGTAGATATGAGTTCTGGCATAAGCGGCGGCCTCGATGTGATCGACAATACGAGCGGGATATGCTTGTTCAGGATGAACATTTTGCCCATTGGCCGCTAGTAGGTCGATTGGAATACGCCATGGTTCATGGATGAATTCGACGGGAACATGAGCAAGTTCGGGCACCCAAAGACGAATGAAATCGCCGTTAGGGTCTTGGTCGAGGGATTGTTTGATTGGGTTATAAATACGAGCTGTATTAATGCCTGTTGTGCCGGACTGCATTTGCGCCTGTGAGAAGTGAATGCCCGGCTCAAAGTCAGTGAATTGCCGCGCCAGTAATTGCGCGGGCAAACGCCAATCTTGCCACAGATGATAACTAGAGAATGACATCACCATCGCGCGCATCCGGAAGTTAAGCCAGCCCGTCGCGTTTAAGGAGCGCATGCAAGCGTCAACAAATGGAAATCCAGTTCGCCCGCTGATCCATGCTGTGGCGCGGTCGACGTGATTTGGGCCAATTGGCCGCAGATCATTGTAAGCAGGATGAAAGTTATCAGACTCGACTTCAGGTTGATCTTCGAGCTTTTGGATGAAATGGCAGTGCCAATGTAGCCGTGCGATGAATGAAGAGATGGATGCGGCAAAATGATTATCATCGTTTTGTCGATGATGGATTATGGCGCGCTGTGCTGCCCACAGGGCCTCTCGCATTGAAATGCTACCAAATGCCAGATGGGGCGAAAGCCGCGAGCATGCCAAAGCGCCATTGTGTGGACTCGACATTGCCCTTCGGTAAAACCGACCCCGCGTACCAAGGAAGCTGTCTAAACATGCTAGCCCCTCGCGCCGCCCGCCAGTTTGGCGCCCCGTGCAAAGGTCTGCGGGGATGGTGAAGTTGACAATTGAAGCGTCATAACCAAGGTCGAGGGATGCAAATCTTATTGCTGTAGGCGCCTTCCATGGCACTTGCCCCATCATTTTATCCCAGCGCGCAGCCCATCCGTTTCGGCTGGTTTCTCCACGCCAAACACCGTGTTGGCGATGTTCAATCACTTGAACGCCTGCTTTTCTGGCCCAAGCCCGCACAGCTTTGTCGCGCACATATGTCCACATGAGGCCCGTTTCTTCATGAGCGTGAATGGCTCGTATGCCGACACTCGCGTGAATGTGTGCAAAGACTGCAACAGCCTCGCCAACAGCGCGCACCAGTCCCGCACCGCGCCGAGTTAACGCGCCGTCGAGGTCATCCAAACACTCTTGCAAAAAGTCGAATTGCCGACCTGACAACTCGGGCTGCATCCAAAGCTCCGGCTCATAGATATAAAGCGGCAGCACAGCGCCGCCGCTATCGCTCGCAGTCAACAAGGGCGCATGATCATTGACCCGCAAATCACGCTTGAACCAAACAATATCAATCATTACTTGATGAGCTTCTCGATCAAGCTCGGCAGCTTTTCCTTGAGTTTGAAGAAGCCACCTGTCGCGAGCGGCCACGTTTTGCTGTCCCAGTCGCGCCGAACCTGCACCAACGAGATGCCTTTTTGCGCAAGTGATTGCTTTACATCGCGCAACGCCCAAGCGTTTAACCCGGTCGGTGCATAAGCCATGACTACTTCACTGACGTCCAATTTTTGCGCCCATTCGACAACGGATGCGGCTGCTTTGCATGATGTTACGTCAACACCAAAATCGCTTTGGACCCGTGCCGTTGCGTCCGCTAAGGCTCCTGTCGCAAACTGGCCAGCAGGGCTATTTACATCATTCACGTGAGGCAACTCAAAGATTGCGGCACCTATTACTTTGGCACCAAATATAAGCGATTGTGGGTGCAGATCATCTGCGCCGATCAAAAGCCCAACCCTTTCGGTCTTCGCAATTCCCGAAGGTGGTAAAGCGCTTGGGCCGGGGACCAAATAGCTTTCTTGTAAAGCTAGGCCTGATTCGTTGAGCTTGAACGCCGGGCTAAAGCGTCCATTGGTGTGTTGGGCAATATTGCTGGCGCGGGCTAGATAGTGCTTGCCCTTGGTTTGCAGCCCGCCAACCCAGCGCCACGACAATGTGTTAGATGCGGCATCGGCATCGAGCAAATGCTTGTAAAAAAAGTCTGCGCCTAACTGCCATGGCAGCCCTAAAGTGAATATCCAAATGCTGGCAAACCACATGCGTGCGTGGTTATGCAGCCATCCATAAGTGTGCAATTCCGCTACCCATGCGTCAAAACACTCGATGCCCGTGCGCCCTTGCGCTGCTGTTTCAAATCGCACTCGCATTTTGTTGTCAGTGATCAGCTTTTCTTTCAGCGCCAAGCGCTCTTTATTGAATTGCACCAGCACATCGGGACGCAGCTCTAACCAGCCTTTCCAATATGTCCGCCAAAACACTTCCTGAATGAATTTTTCAGCTGCTCCAAACCCATGCGCGGACACAACAGCCTCCACCACCTCCGCTTCAGTAATCATTCGGCGTGCGAGGTAAGGCGACAATGCCGATATATTTGTGCGGTTATCGGGACCCAAATCTGAGTTTCGTGTTCGTGTGTAGGCGTGACCTGCGCGCGGCGTGAACTCCTGAAGTCGCGCTAAGCCGGCAGCCCGCGTTGGTATCCAGCTGCACAGTTTTGGTGGCGAGTCAGTGGAAAGAAACAGGTCATAATTAGTCATGCTTTGCTATACGATAAACCGCCTATTTTGGCTCATTTTTCAACGGGAATTTCCTGATGGTTTAGCATGACAGCAAAAGCAAGAATAAGTGTCGAATTTGTTTGACACTTTGTCATGTCCAACTTAGGTTTTATTTCATGACGGACACTGTTGCGCCCAGTTTGAAACCAAACCTGCCTTCGCTGAGTGCGATATTGGAATTGTTCAAACCGGTCACATGGTTCCCGCCAATGTGGGCGTTTATGTGTGGCGTTGTTTCAACTGGTGCGCCGTTCAGTCAAAAATGGCAGCTGGCACTTGCAGGCGCTGTTTTAGCTGGGCCGCTCATATGTGCCACTAGCCAAGCGGTCAACGACTGGTTCGACCGCGAAGTCGATGCCATTAATGAGCCCAACCGACCGATTCCTTCTGGACGCATTCCGGGCCAATGGGGCCTTTACATTGCTATTGTCTGGACAATTGTATCGCTCGCGCTTTCGGCAATTTTGGGCATTTGGGTGTTTGTAGCCGCTATTGTCGGGCTTGTAATTGCGTGGGCTTATAGCGCTCCGCCTGTGCGCTTAAAGCAAAATGGGTGGTGGGGCGCGGCGGCTTGTGCGCTGTCTTATGAAGGTATTACTTGGTTTACTGGTGCAGCGGTTGTCACTCAATCTTTGCCAGACATGCGCATCATCTTGCTCGCGGGTTTGTATGCATTTGGTGCGCATGGAATCATGACGCTTAACGATTTCAAAGCCGAAGATGGTGATCGCCAAATGGGCATTAACTCTTTGCCCGTCGTTCTTGGCGTTGCTAATGCCGCGCGTCTTGCCTGTGGCATAATGATTCTCGCTCAGGTCGCAGTGGTTAGTTTGCTGCTGGTGTGGAGTTTGCCAATCTATGGGGCACTAGTGGGTGCTTCTGTGATGGGGCAAATCTTTTTTATGCGGACACTGTTGGCTAATCCACGCGCGAAGGCGCCTTGGTATAATGCCACTGGCATCTTGTTATATGTGCTTGGCATGTTGGTCAGCGCCATCGGTGTTGGCTCAATTTTGGGGACCCAAACATGACGAATCTTACCAATCAATCTCACGTAAAACCAATGGGGTGGCTAGGAATTTTGCGTCTTGGCTTAGTTCAGGCCGCGTTAGGTGCACTGGTCGCATTGTGCACCTCCACGCTCAATCGTGTCATGGTAGTTGAGATGGCTTTGCCCGCTATGTTGCCCGCTGCTTTGGTCGGCATCCACTTTGCGGTTCAGATGACACGTCCGCGTTGGGGGTTTGGCTCCGATGTTGGCAACCGCCGAACGCCTTGGATCATTGCGGGCATGGGCATTTTGAGCCTTGGCGCGCTGGGCGCAACTGATTCCGCTTTGATGATGCCGTCTGCCCCAGTCGCTGGCATAATCATGTCGCTGATTTCCTACATCTTGATCGGGCTGGGTGTTGGTGCTGCCGGAACGTCGTTATTGGCATTCATGGCCGTGCGTGTCGCGCCCGAGCGCCGCGCCGCGGCCGCTTCAATTACGTGGATTATGATGGTTTTCGGCATCGTTGTATCATCGATTGTAGTTGGCAAAATGATTGAACCCTTCAGCGCTCAATCACTTGCGTTTGCCGCGACCGGTCTGGCAGGGTTTTGCTTCTTGATCACCATTGTAGCGGTCTATAAAACAGAGCCTGACGTGGAGATTACCTTCAGCGAAAATACGCCTGCTCCCGCGCAAACAACCGCCGACTTTGTGGCCGCATTGCGCGAGATATGGCGCGAGCCATTGGCGCGACGATTTACACTTTTCGTATTCCTGTCGATGTTGGCGTATAGCGCGCAAGATCTCATCCTTGAGCCTTTCGCGGGCTTGGTGTTTGGTATGACACCGGGGGAGTCAACTCAGCTTTCGGGCGTGCAACATGGCGGTGTTCTGCTCGGCATGATTCTGACTGGGGTTTTGGGTGGTCGGTCTAGCCGAGGTGGCAAGGGCTGGATGCAGACTTGGGCAATTTTTGGTTGTCTGGGGTCCGCCTGTGCGTTGTTTGCACTTTGTGCCGCAGCATTAGTCGGACCTTCTTGGCCACTTAAACCCACAGTTTTCTTGCTAGGTTTTACAAATGGCGTTTTCGCAGTTTCAGCGATTGGGTCAATGATGGGTTTGGCAGGTACAGGTCGCGAAGCGCGCGAAGGTACGCGCATGGGTATCTGGGGTGCGGCGCAAGCCATCGCTTTTGGTCTCGGTGGGTTCCTTGGAGCTGTCGGCGTTGACGCCATGCGCGCGATACTGCCCGATACGGGCAGTGCGTTCTTCACAGTTTTCGCTTTAGAAGCAGTCTTGTTTGTAGGAGCTGCGCTTCTGGCAAGCCGCCTTTCAGTTAACAACCCCGGTCGCAACTTGAATGTGTCTGGCAAAATCGAGGCTGTTTCATGAAACACGCAGAACAGGTTCAACACGAATTGTATGATGTAGTTGTGGTCGGTGGTGGCCCATCGGGTGCGACGGCTGCTCATGATCTTGCGCGTCAAGGCCACAAAGTTTTGTTGCTTGATAAAGCAGGGCGCATAAAGCCGTGTGGCGGTGCGATTCCGCCGCGATTGATGCGCGACTTTGACATTCCCGAACACCAGCTGGTTGCGCACGCTACCTCGGCCCGGATGATCGCCCCATCAAACAAGGTGGTCGACATGCCTATCGAGGGTGGCTATGTCGGGATGGTTAACCGAGAAACGTTTGATGAGTGGCTGCGCGAGCGGGCCAGACTGTCTGGTGCGGCACGTAGAAAGGGCAGTTACGAATTTGTCGAACGCGATAGCGACGGTAGAGCAATTGTTTGCTTCACAAACAGTGATGGCGAGCTAGAGCGTGTGGCCGCGCGGACAGTTATTGGTGCGGACGGCGCGCGATCAAAAGTAGCACTACAGACACTTAAGGGCGCAGACAAAATGCCATGTGTGTTCGCCTACCACGAAATCATTGCGATGCCTGAAACAGCCAGTGGCGCATTTGAACCCTCACGTTGCGACATTTATTATCAAGGACATTTGTCGCCCGATTTTTACGCATGGATTTTCCCCCATGGCGACACGGCTAGCGTTGGTGTGGGCAGTGCACAAAAGGGCTTCTCACTTCGCAGTGCCATCAAGAATTTACGAGCCAGCTCAGGGCTCGCTGACTGTGAAACCATCCGGACGGAAGGTGCGCCAATCCCATTGAAACCTCTCAGAAAATGGGACAATGGCAAAGATATCATTGTGGCCGGGGATGCTGCAGGCGTTGTCGCACCTTCTTCGGGTGAAGGCATTTACTATGCGATGGTAGCGGGGCGCGAGGCGGCAATTGCCGTGACCGAATGCCTGGCCTCTGGCAAGGCGAGTGCACTGGCAGGCGCACGCAAGCGCTTTATGCGTTCTCATGGGAAGGTTTTCTGGGTGCTTGGTGTTATGCAATATTTTTGGTACCGCAATGACAAACGGCGCGAGCGCTTTGTTACCATGTGCGCTGATCCGGACGTACAACATCTGACTTGGCAGGCCTATATGAACAAGGAACTTGTGCGCGCAAAACCGGCTGCCCATGCCCGTATTTTTTTCAAAGACATGGGTCACCTCCTAGGGCTCTCACCTTCATAAATGACAAAAGAACAAGCCATTCCGGTATCGCCCGCTTTACTTAAAAAGGTGTCCTTTCAATCAATTGTAGTCGTCGTTGTCGTGATGGTTTTGGTCAGCGTGGCTGGTGCATCGATGACGGATCTAGGGCCATGGTACCAGGCGTTGACTTTGCCGTCTTGGCAGCCACCCGGACCCGCTTTTGGGATAATATGGACGACCATCTACGTTTTGACGGCCATATCAGCCGTTATGACTTGGCGAACCATTCAGTCGCGCGCAGATGGTAGGAAAATGATCGGCTTGTTCGCGCTGAATTGTACGCTCAACATTATGTGGAGCTTCTTGTTTTTTGCCCAACACAGGCCTGATTGGGCGTTATATCAAGTTGGTTTTTTCTGGCTTTCAATTCTAGCGCTCATTATTTTTACGTGGCCTCGAAACAAGTTCGCCGCAATTTTGTTGGCTCCGTACATTATTTGGGTTTCAATCGCGACCTATCTCAATCTGACAATCGTTACGCTCAATTCACCGTTTTCATGATGTCCGATTTTATGGAATTGTTGTTTTCAACTGGCCTTGGAGTTGATATCGCAATTGGGTTTATTGGGTTAGAATTCTTGGTCCTTTGGTCGCGAGCACATAGCGGCGATCAACTTAAATCGATTTTCGGTTTAGTTCTGGCTTTGGGGCCAGGCGTTTGCCTTATGGTTGCATTGCGATGCGCGTTGACGGGAGCAAGCGTTGTTTGGATCGCATTTTGGTTGACCGCATCCTTGCCACTGCACCTTGGTGACGTGTTGCGTCGCAAGTTTTAAGAACCTAAAATTTCAGCATCTCAAATCGTGAGCTGATGCGGCGATCCAGTGCATCGCGCACATCGCGGTAAGTATCCATGCGCACATCGCGCGATCCCTCGACTGCGGATGGGTCCAGCGTTGGCCAGTATTCGACATCGACAGCTAGATGGCGGGTAAATTCCAGAGCGCGGTGATGGGCCTGAGGTGCTAAGGAGACAATCAGGTCAAAGCTGTCATCCTCTAATTCCGCGAAGGTTTTGGGGCGATGCTTGAACAAATCGACGCCCAATTCGTCCATCACCAAAACAGCCATCGGATCAATCTGATCGGCCTTGCGCAAGCCACATGAATCGACAAAGACGCGCGTACCGAAGCGCCGCTTCATGAGACCTTCGGCCATCGGTGAGCGGATCGCATTCATCGTGCAGCAAAAGAGCACGGATTGGGGCGGCCTAATAAAGTCCACGCCGCTACATCCGGACGTGGAGCGCGCAAATCAACGTGAATAAGCGCCGCGATGTGTCAAAATCCAACTTCACTTTGCCATCAAGCCGCGTTTCTAATAATCGTGAACCTTCATTGTGAAGGCCCCGTCGGCCCATATCGATTGCTTCGATCTGGGAAGGCATCGCTTGCCGGATTGCTTGATAATAGCTTTCGCAAATCAAGAAATAGTCACGAACGACCCGCTTAAACGGCGACAATGACAACACAAAAACGCGTACATCTGCCCCATCGAGCAATTTGATATCGAGAACTAGCTTTTGCTCGACAACCGACAAATGCAGCGCATAGGGACCATCTGGGCCGTCGACTACATCGAAGCTATTGGCCTCAAGCAAATCGAAAATTGCAACCCGGCGTTCATGTGCGGCATCAGCAGTTTGAGCCGAAAGAGACGTTTCATCCAATCGGACGTCAGCAATGCATCGATTATTTGACATAGCCGTCACAATCGCAAGACATGCTGCTCACTTCAAGGTCGAACTGGTGCGCAACTGTGTTTTACCCGCGTTGAAGTATCTCCCAAGGTCTCAAGACTGCATCTTCGGCAAGATATTCTGAGCTATTCGTAACCTCAACGGCTGCCTCTTTTGGCGCTGGCATTTGCTTGTTGGTTCGGTGGGCCAACAATGTATTCTATCTGCTCAGGGTGGTCGAGCCACATGGATGGGCCGTTTGAGTTTCTGATATAGCCTCGAATGCGAATAGAGCGGCCCTGCAGAGCTAAAAGGTCGGCTGAGCCGTTTGGCCAGAGAGCAAAAGCACGCTCAGGAACAACCGCTGTCACATCCGTCTTATTATCGGTTCCAAAGTTAAGGAAGATCACGCTACCGCGTTGGCTGGCACTTTCGATCCGACCTTCTGCCAATTGGAAAGTACCGATCCCGCCTTGTAACGCTTCGGGCGTGGCAAACCGGACTTGATAAGCAGCGGCTGACCACACGCCACGGTTGGCGCGACGTGCTTCGCGCTCGGCACCCCAAAGCTCAGCAATTGCTGAACGATTGTCGGCATAAGTGTGGACCCGTGCGGTGCCGGTTTTCAAAAGTTCGTTCTGCACCCATAGTTCAGCCTGTCCGGCACCTTGAGGGACAAACACATGCGCGATAGCGCGCCCTCGGCGATCCCGTCGAAGACCACCATAGCGTAATTCTACTTTCTTGCCCCGCAACATCCGCTCCAACGATGCTGTTGCTTGCAGGCCCCATGTATCGCCCGGCCGAACGCGCGGCGCCTCAATCTGTGCCAATCTCACTTCAAGACCGCTGTCTAGCACAAAGCTATCACCATCAATAACCCGCTCGACAATTCCTGTTTCGCCGCCTTCAAATCGGGGTGCTCCAGCACATAGCGCCAGGAATCCGCCTGCAATTACCAATAGTTTGAGTGCCTTGAAGCCAGTCATAGTCTCGCCCTCACCTTCAAAAGGTTAATAGATTTTCACCATATGTTCATGTTATGATCCTGTCCAGTTAAAAGTGGCTTATCTGTTAAGGTTTCGGCAGCGAAACAACTAAGGGTATGAAAATACTGTCATTTTTTCGGACAATTGCCACAGCGCTTCAGCCTGTACTGTGTCAATGGCGTGTTTGTGAACGCCGCCATACGGACTATCGCCTTCCTGCCATATTTTTGCGATATCGCAGTCTTCGCAATACACGCCGCCCAATCCGTCTAATTGTGATGATATTGCACACCAAACACTTGTCGCCGCGCCCTGTTGTGGTGTCTTGAACAGCTTGTTAACCTTGCCGTCGGCGTCGACCCAACCCATTGCAATCTGCTCTTCAATCGGCAAGAACCGTTGCAGATTGGTCATAATACCGCCGGGATGTAAGCCAAAAGCACGTATTTTATGGCCCTTGCCGCGCACATCCAAGCCAACAGCAAACAATGAATTGGCCGTTTTGGCGCGACCGTAGGATTGCCATTTGTCGTAAGGAGTTTTCTCAAAACTGGGATCATCAAGGCTAACTGGACAGATGCGATGCCCGATTGATGACACAGATACCACACGAGCGCCTTGTGCGGCGACCAGCGCGCTCCAAAGCCTGCCGACGAGTTGGAAGTGGCCCAAATGATTGGTTGCAAACTGACTTTCATAGCCACGCGGGTCGCGGCTCAATGGATTTGCCATGATGGCAGCGTTATTGATGAGAATATGAAGTGGACCTTCAAAAAATCCTGCGAACGTATCAATGCTAGCGGGGTTCGACAAGTCTAGTTCGCCGACCTCGATGTTGCCGCTTACGTCGCTAAGCGCTTGCGCCGCCGCCTCTGGTCTGCGCGCCGCGACAATGACACGGGCACCCGCGGTCGCCAGAGCCCGCACAGTTTCGAGGCCTAGCCCCGAATAACCACCTGTAACTATTGCAACTTTCCCGCGCAAATCATGGCCTGATACAATGTCCATTGCGGTTGTGCGCAGACCAAAGCCCGATTTGAGCGGATGTTGAATGTCTGAAATTGTTGCCACGTCATTCGCCCTTATATTTTCTACTTGCCCAATGATGCACGCCGCGACCCAACAAGGGAAGGGGCAATTTTGTGTTCAGAGCTCAGTATCAAATCCTGCATCTCTCACTTTACAAGTCCGAGAAAACAAACCTTGTGTAAGTAAGGTAATTTGCGGGGGCACATATGTCATTTCTAAATCCAGTTCAGTTGGCAATATTCGTTCTTGTTACACTGGTTGTCGGCGTCATGACGTGGCTGAAGTGCCGCGAAGGAGCGACCACTCGATCAGACAATAGTCGCGAGTATTTTCTCGCAAGTGGCGGATTGACGTGGGTTTTCGTTGCAGGCTCCATTACCATCACCAATTTGGGAACCGAGCAATTGGTTGGCATGAATGGCAACCAAATGGCGCTTTTAGCGCTGTGGGAAATCTCGGGGATGATAGGTTTGTTGATTTTAGCTTTTGTTTTTGTGCCCATTTATTATCGCTATAACTGCACAACGACGACAGAATTGCTGGAAAAAAAATATCAAGATGACCGTATTCGCACCTTAATCTCGGGCCTGTTCATGTTGGGCTATGTGTTTTTGGCAATGCCCTCGGCGCTATATACCGGCGCGTTGTTCTTAGAAACCGTGTTTGGCGTCAAGATATCGCTGATCTATTTGGGGATTGGCATTGCTGCTCTTGGTGCTTGTTACGGGTTATTGGGTGGCCTTCGTGCGGTTGCAGTGTCTGAGACTTTCAGCGGCACCGCTCTCTTAGTTATCTGTTTGATCATTGTTTTTTCGGCCCTTAAGGCGATTGGTTTCAATTTTGACGGTATTCCCGCCGAACGTCTAACATTAGTAGGCGATAAGGATTCTCCAATTCCGTGGCCCACATTGCTGACAGGCATGATTTTCATTCAGATATTCTATTGGTCAACTAATCAAGCAATTACCCAGCGCGCCATGGCATCGCCGACTGTAAAGGAAGCTCAAAAAGGGGTCGTTCTGGCCGCGGGTATTCGTATCTTGATTGTGCCTATGATCGTCGTGGTACCAGGCATTGTTGCCTTTAAGTTATATGGCGATATCGGAGATGCGGCCTTCGGCCGATTGGTAGGCGAGCTTTTGCCGCCTTGGTTATCAGGCGCGTTTGCGGCCATTTTGGTGACCAGTGTTGCAACGCATTTTGTGGCGATCCTCAATTCGGCCGCAGCGCTGTATGTCTGCGATATTCATCAAAAATATGTGAACCCCAATACATCAGTGAAACGGTTAAGCGCCATTGTATCGGCTATCTTCATTGTGGTCGCGATTGCCATGATACCAGTCTACGCCGGCGCTGAGAGCATTATTAATTTGTTGCAAAAGCTCAACGGGCTTTTGAGCATGCCAATATTGTCAGCGTTTATCGTCGGGCTGTTGTTTAAGAATGTAGATGCGCGCGCAGCTATAGCTGGGGTCATTTTTGGCATTGTGCTGTACGCACTCTTTACGTTTGAAGATTTACCGCTTGGTCTCGGTGTTGTTTACGCGCCATTCGGCCTTCATTACATTCATTTGATGTTTATCACCTTATGGACGACAGTTGGCTTTGCGTTGACGGTCAATCGGTTTGTCCTTGGGAAACGGGCGAGTTTTGCGCCATTTTGGCGCGAAAAGGGTGCGTTTGGCGGGGCTGAATAGCTCGGTGCTGCCTGCTATTGCAAGAGTATTGCGCTGCATTGGTCTGAACCACGCAAGCCCCTGCTAAAAGTTTGGTTTGCAGCGTAGTTTATGAGGTCCGTCCCTCTGGACGAGTTAGGGAATAGTACTATAATTCACAGTTACGTTATGTCGGTATAAGCCGGAATAAAGGGAAATATAATGCGTCGCAACTTTACTAAAATTGGCTTGTTTGTGTCTTTAGGGGCCATCGCGCTGGTGTCGGCTTGTGGCCCAAAGGCCAGCGAAACTGCTGAAGCACCGGCTGCAACGCC
>JAYSRI010000523.1:0-2456 GCA_043721175.1 Alphaproteobacteria bacterium | reverse complement strand
CGTAAAGTCTACGACCAGATGCCAAACCCGCGCTATGTGATCTCAATGGGGTCCTGCGCCAATGGTGGGGGTTATTATCACTATAGCTATGCCGTGGTGCGCGGTTGTGATCGTATCGTGCCAGTCGACATTTACGTGCCAGGCTGCCCGCCAACAGCGGAGGCGCTTATGTATGGCATCTTGCAACTTCAAAAGAAGATCCGCCGCGAAGGGACAATCGAGCGATGAGCGAGCCCGGGAATGTTGCGATGAGCGCTTTGATTGAACTTCAGGAGCGCGTTTTAGGCGCATTGGCCGGTAGTGTGCTGTCAGGCGCTATTGCAAACGGTGAACTGGCATTAATTGCTAAACGTGACGACATTATCGCCGTCCTGCAACATTTGCGCGACATTGAGGGATTTACGTCATTCGTAGATGTTTGTGGCGTCGATTATCCAGAACGCAAAGACCGCTTCGAGGTTGTCTATCATTTGCTCTCAATGAGCGCGAACATTCGCATACGGCTTAAAATTTCAACCGACGAAGACACACCAATTCCCTCCGCATCCGCTTTATGGCCCGCTGCAGACTGGTTCGAGCGTGAAGCCTTTGACATGTTCGGGATTTTGTTCTCCGATCATCCAGACCTCCGTCGCATCCTCACGGACTATGGTTTCCACGGCCACCCGTTACGCAAGGACTTCCCGCTGACCGGCTACACCGAAGTGCGCTATGACGAAGAACAAAAGCGTGTGATTTATGAGCCTGTGAAGCTTGTGCAAGAATATCGCAACTTTGACTTTCTTTCGCCTTGGGAAGGTATGTTGCCGGGTGATGAGAAGGTTGAGGCGGGGTAGTAGTCCGCACTTAATAATAGGTGGGGTTTCGACCTCAGCGCCTCACCCCGCCCCAATCACCCACCCGCGCGCTTCATTATATAAATCAAGCTCACCCGTTGCGATGTCAAAGCGCGCGCCTTCTAGGTTCAGATCGCCTGCCGACACTTTGTCTGCTACGAACGGAAATGTCATCAGATTGCGCAACGATAATTCAACCGCCGCGCGCTCGGTCGATGGCAAATCTGCACCTGCAAGTGCCTCAACAACAGGCGCCAGAAGATCAATCCACGCATTCACAAAGCGCATCTTTGACGTTTCTGCACTTGATTTTGTACCCCAGCGGCCACGGTCAATCGCCGCGGCCACGCCGCCACAGCGCGCATGACCCATTACCAGGACCGTTTTGATTCCAAGCCCGTCAACAGCAAATTCAATCGCTGCCGAAGTGCCATGAAGCCCTTCGCCCTGCTCGCATGGGGGGACGAGTGCTGCGACGTTGCGCACAACGAACAATTCGCCCGGTGCCACATCAAAGATCTGGGCGGGGTCGACCCGAGAGTCTGAGCAAGCGATCACTAAGATGCGCGGTTTTTGACCCTCAGCCAGGTGCTCAAACAATTCGCGCTGTTCAACCCATCGCCGCGCACGAAACCTTGTATAACCAGCCAAAAGTTGATCCATAAATCATCATAGGCCAGTGCATGGTAACGTTCAAAGCCTTAGTCAGCAGTGCGCACGTGCAAAGTCGTGCCATCGACGGCGATAACAAGCAATCCAGCACCATCTTGTGGGCTTGTGCCATCCAAGGTTTGCGCGCTCCACTGCGTATCACCCAGAGCCACACGGCCTTGTCCGCCAGCAAAGTCAGCCACTGCTACTGCGCGTGCGCCGATATGACGTTGGTTTGGATCGTTCAAATGGGGTTGATCTGAGACAATCATGCTGGGTTTGAAAATGCGACGGCCAAAAACTGTCGAGGCAATCGCGAAAATACCAAACAGCAATAATTGAAGTGCGACGCCCATTTCCCCGGGTAACGCAACGACAAACGCCGTCATTGCTGCCGCCGCAGCAAGCCATAACAAATACGCGGTGCCAGTTGCCAGTTCTGCGGCAAACAAGAGTGCCGCCAGCGCTAACCAACGCCACGCGTAATTTTCGACCATAGCATCCAAAAATTGATCCATCATGACTTAGCCTTTCGTCACAGGGAGGGCTGTTTTGGATTGTTGCTGGGCAGCAGTAGCACTGCCCGACATTGTCAATTGGCGCACGCCTTCCAATGCTGACGCGATGCCACCAAACTCAGCGGGTACAATCACTGTGCGCTGCTGAGGCGAGGACGCGAGTTTGCCAAAGGCTTCAACATAAGACTGACCTAGGAAGTAGTTAAGCGCGTTCACGTCGCCTTTTGAGATCGCCTCGGACACCATACGCGTGGCATTGGCTTCCGCTTCCGCCGAACGTTCGCGACCTTCAGCGTCGCGATAAGCTGATTCTTTGCGGCCCTCGGCTTCAAGTATGACAGCTTGCTTATGACCTTCCGCGCGCAAAATCGCTCCAGCCTTTTCGCCTTCCGCCGTGGTAATTTCAGCGCGACGTTCCCGCTCTGCCTTCATTTGTTTGGCCATTGCTTCG
>JAYSRI010000522.1:0-2465 GCA_043721175.1 Alphaproteobacteria bacterium | reverse complement strand
ACATTGCCGCTTATGCGATCGGCACCACCGCCAGCTTTTGGTTCATCGCGCGGGTGGTTAGTTAGGGGTGGATGTCTGCTTTGTTGGGGGGAGCGGACTGTCCGGTTCTAGAGCGAAAATGCCGAATGCAGACATTCCGACTAACGTTTGGCATGCCATTTTCAAATCGAACGACTCTGCGACCAAATTCAGGGACGCCTAGGCCGCGACGCTTTTGCCGCCGCTCGGATGGCACGTGTGAGGTGGTAAACTGTTGTGGACGGTCGGCCTAATGGCGCACCTTCTTCATCGCGGCGCTTGCATTGGTTCTCCGCATAATTTTCTGCCTGCTCAACATTTTTCATCAATGTGGCGCAGTTTGGAATTTTACTTCCGTTCGCATCGTATGCCGGATCAAGTTTCTGGTATCGCTTCTGCACTTGATGATGATCGTCTGCGGCGTGATAATCTTCGTGGTGGAGGATTAGCCACACTTCGAAGCACGGGTTTGAATAAGCCACCTGCGCGCCCGCATTTTCGCATCCTGCAATGGCTTCGGCCACGTTGTCATGCAAGTCACGGTCAAAGACAGCCCATATCGTGTCATCTTTCGCAGAAGGATTGCGGCGTTGCACCTGCCGCAGACCGGCCATGCGTTCCTTCACTTTGTCCTTGATCGTGATTGGTACACCTGCGGGGGCGAGATATTCGATCGAGATCATCGCGCTGGGATATTGGTTCTTTAACGCATTGAAGTAGGCAGGTTCCGTCTTTTCTCCCTCGCAAATCAAAATGAAACGCTGCCGCTCCGCTATGGACGGCGCGCGACGTTTCAGATTTGAAAGCTTGCGGGCCAATTGTCAGAGGCTCTTGATGAGGCCGGTTGCTGAACCTGCAAAGGGCACAGCGCCGTAACGACCTTCCAAATATCCACGCTCAAAATTATCCGAATCGCGTGTTTTTACATCCGCCAGTGAATAAAATTCGCTCGCGCCGCCTGGGGTCTTTTCAACCAGCCATAACTCATCCCGCCTCAAATTGGGCGCGCCAAGCAGATTGGTGTCGTGGGTGGTCGCAATGACCTGAGCGCCGTTTGGATTGGTTACGGGATTTGTGAAGAGGGCGATAATCGCGCCACACACCTGCGTGTGCAGGCTCGCATCGATTTCATCGATTACACAAACATTGCCTTCATCAAGGGAAAGCATAACGTCTCGAAGCAAGGGGATCAAACGACGCGTCCCAGCACTTTCTCGCGCAGAGCTAAAAAATACATCCCCACCATCGTCCGACTTGTGCGCAAATTCAATTTTTACTTCCTTATCGATGCCGTCGATAAAATGTTTTCGCGCCTCATCTTCCGATTTTTCATCCATTCCGTCAAATATCGCATTGGCCATACGAAGTAATGTTCGCCTCAGTTCCTCAGAGCGAGCATTTTCGACCTTCCTATGAGCAGTTATTCCTGTTCCAATGTCTGTCAGAAATGACATAACCCGCGTATCAAGTTCGATGTCTTTCAACAGCATATCAAGGGTCGCAGGTTCCATGCCCAAATTGCTTCGAATGCAAATTCTTTGAAATGCTGTCACAATGACGTTGGCCAACTGATGATTGTTTTGGAAGGCCGCTGAAAGGAACAGGCTATTGGGCCTCATCAATTGCGCAATGGCTTGCTTCTGCCCGGTGAACATGGGCCCAAATGCGACATCATCCGGTCGGGGACCGCTTCGTTCAAAAATCATCCGCTGGCGGCCGGAGGGCGCGGAATAAAGCCATTCTTCTAAAAATTCCGTCGATGAGCAAGCAAAACCATAATTGTGTCGGACGCCTTTAACATCAAAATCCAATTCAAAACGGCTTGGCTTATTCAGAAACTCCTTACTCAGTAGGAATGGCTTTTGCGGAATTCCGGCATCAGGTGCCCACTCGCGATGTGAGGCCAATACAGCCTGCTGCATGAAGGCAAGTGCAGCCAAGAGGTTGCTTTTGCCCGATGCATTCGGACCATAAATAATGGCAGCAGGCAGCACCTTGTCCTTGGGCAAAGCTGGCGTCGATAATAGCCCCTCCTCTGGCCCCTTCAGCGCAGATTTGATGAAGGAAAGCTCTTGCGTTTCCTTGATCGAAAGGTGGTTGCTCACGGCAAAGCGAAGCAGCATGGCGCGTCCTGACATAGGTTGATATGCAAATTAAACACGAAATATGAGAAAAAACTGCAAATCCTATCTGCAATGTGGTGCTTTGGGCGGCATTTGTCAAATCAAAGGCATATTAGTGATATCTGATGTCCGAGCAGCCGAAACTCAGCAAACAGTTTGCAAGCTCGACGTCCGCTTTCAGGGAGCGCCTTCCAATCTCTAAACGACCAAAATCTTGTCGGAAGCTGCCTTCAACAAGTATATCACCCAGTGATATAGAAATATCATAAGGGTGTTTAAGCGAAAGCATTTCAGTCGCTATGCGCCTGTAGAGCCTTGGTTCAA
>JAYSRI010000521.1:0-2472 GCA_043721175.1 Alphaproteobacteria bacterium | reverse complement strand
GCAACGCTTCTTGCATCGACAATCCGCCCTCGCCCATAGTTTCGCGCTGGACTTTGGTGATGGACTTTGGCGTGCGGATGCCCGCAACCACATCTTCGCCCTGCGCGTTGATCAGATATTCGCCGTAGAACAAGCGCTCACCCGTTGAGGGATTGCGCGTAAACGCCACGCCTGTGGCCGAGGTTTCACCCATATTGCCAAACACCATCGCCTGCACGTTGACCGCCGTGCCCCAGCTTTCGGGGATGTCGTGCATTTTGCGGTAGAAGTCAGCGCGGTCATTCATCCATGACTTGAACACGGCCCCAACCGCGCCCCACATTTGTTCGTGCACGTCTTGTGGGAATGGTTTGCCGTTTTGAGCGTCTGCGACAGCGGCTTTATACTTCGTGACTACCTTCTCCCAATCGCCCGCTTCCAAGTCAGTGTCGACCGTGAAGTCATTGACTTCTTTATAACTTTCAAGAATGTCTTCAAAGATACCATGATCAAGGTCCAGGACCACGCTGGAATACATTTGGATGAAGCGACGATAGCTATCAAATGCAAAGCGGCGGTTGCCAGACAATGCGGCAAGTCCTTCGACAGTCTCGTCATTCAGGCCAAGATTGAGCACGGTGTCCATCATGCCGGGCATAGAGGCGCGCGCGCCGGACCGCACAGACACCAACAGGGGGTTGGCCTTGTCGCCAAAGCCTTTGTCGACGGTGGTTTCGACTTGCTTCATCGCGTCGGCAACTTGGGCTAACAGCGCGTCGGGATACTTCTGGCCAAGCGCATAAAACGCGGTGCAGACTTCGGTGGTAATCGTAAAGCCCGGGGGAACTGGTAGGCCGATCTTATTCATCTCGGCCAGATTAGCGCCCTTGCCGCCCAACAGATTTTTCATGCCCGCATCGCCATCGGCGTGCCCTGCGCCAAAGCTATAAACCAATTTGCTCATGAAAACTTCTCTCCGAGGGGAATCGTTGAGGTTCTTCTACGACACGGGTGTTAAGGATCAAGCCTTGCGCGCGGCTTATGTCGTATACGGCGTATGGAATGGCAGCTACGTAGGAATACTACGTAGAATGAATGGACCGTGCAGCGCCGCTGCGCTCTTTGAAACAAACGCCTTCCTCTGTATCGATAGGCGCAGCGCCGCTGCGCGGTCCCGTCCCCTAACCCGCAATCCGCTCAAAATCTGCCACCTGCAATGTCGCATCCCGCAAAGCCGCCAACAAGGCCAAGCGGTTGAGGCGCTTGGCGGGGTCGGGGTCATTGACGAAGACGACCTCAAAGAAGGCGTCCACTGGCGTACGTAACTTGGACAAAGCCGTCATCGCGCCGTCAAAGTCTTCAACGTCAAGCAAGGCGGGAAGTTGGCTTTGAACGTGCGCTAAGGCATCATTCAACGCTATTTCTTCGTTGAGTTCCAATGCCTTGTGATCAATAGCGAAGGTATCCGGCAAAGCGCCTTTCTTGTCCTCAGCCTTGAGAATATTCGAGGCACGCTTGTAGCCAGCACTCAGGTTCTTGCCATCTTCGGTTTTCAGGAACGTGGATAAGGCTGTGACGCGAGCGACGATGCGGTTGATGTCGTCATCTTGGATCGCGAAGGCGGCGTCTAGGATATCGGGCGCGAAACCTTCGTCGCGGAGGGTAATGCGCAGGCGGTCTAGGATGAAGGAAAAGAGTTCGTTTTCGGACACACTTGAAACACGGCCAATGTTTGAGAATATCTCAACTCTAGCAGCTCCAAACGATACACCCTTCCCTTCCTGAGACTTTAGGTAGCGTGCGTCGGTTTGTTCTTGAAACGCAACCAACGCATCGTAGTTCGTTTTTACAAGGTTTAACCGGATTTCGTTCCCCCTTACAATCCGAATAACCCCCAATGCCGCCCGCCGTAGCGCAAACGGATCGCCTGCACCTGTTGGCTTTTCGCCAATGGCGAAGAAGCCCACTAGACTGTCTAGCTTATCGGCCAAGGCCACCGCCACTGCGACGGGCTCAGTTGGCACATTGTCGGACGGGCCGACGGGTTTGTAGTGGTCGCGGATGGCGTCGGCGACGTTGGTTGGTTCGGTAAAAGAAAGACCCCCTCCGTCGCTTCGCGCCACCTCCCCCGCAAGCGGGGCGCGGGCCTCGCCCTCACCTTGTGCTCTCCCGCTTTGCAGGGGAGAACAATCTTGTGCTCGCCCCGCTTGCGGGGGAGCTGTCAGCGAAGCTGACTGAGGGGGGCCGGCCATTGCATAATAACGCCCCATAACGCCCTGCAACTCAGGAAACTCACCCACCATTTCAGTCGTCAAATCAGCCTTGGATAACAAAGCCGCGCGGCGTGCATCCTCAACAACGGCCCCCACCAAAGGCGCAATCTGCCCCGCAAGCTCAACAATCCGGCGCACTTTATCGCCGACAGAACCCAGCTTTTCGTGGAACACCAAGGTGTCCAGCTTCGCAACGCGATCCTCAAGAGGGGTCTTAAGG
>JAYSRI010000520.1:0-2474 GCA_043721175.1 Alphaproteobacteria bacterium | reverse complement strand
TTGCTGCGACCATCTGATAGCCTTCACCGCGCTAGTGCTGCGCGAAAGTGGGCCATTGCTTCGTCATGACTGACGGTTCGACCAGCAGCCAAGTCTGCTTGTGCCAATTTTACGGCCACCACTTCTTCTGGCGTCAGATCAAGTGGTGCAAGCGCACTTTCATCGCTGATGGTGAAATCAGCGAGACAGTCTTGAACATACTCCTCCAAGGTTATTTGTTCCATGTTCGCTTGGGCGCGCAGGATAGCGACGGTCGCCTCAGGCAGCTCGATTGTAAGGGTGGTCATGACCTCGCTCCAAAGTGACTTTGCGATACGTGTCGCGCGCATACTTAGTCACAGCGCTACAGTAACCCACATTGGGGACTAAACAAGAGCGCCAAAGAAAGACGCTTTGGAACGGTCCAATGCGTCGCTTTGCTTGCATTAAAGCCGTTCGTTAATTGTGAGATTGCCAGCCCAGTCGCGTCAAGACTCGCTCCGCTCAAGGGTCTTGACCCGCCTGAACTGGCGGCCCTCCCTGCGAAGCAACGCGCCGACTGAATGAGGCTGTCAAGGTTCTTGAGCGACTTGTGAGGCCATAGCCCAGAGGGCGACGGCCCAAGCGCACCTTGACTGCCTCAGTCAGATATCTTCACAATAGAAACAACCCTTTGCAGCAGGCAAAGCCTGCACCAAAGGGCGTCCCAAGCGGCTTTCTTGCTTGGTTTTATTCGTATCTTGTTAGGGCAATCGATCGAAACCCGTTTGATCAGGCGGCGGTCCACGCTCAGTTAGCGATATCATCGGGTCAAGCCATTTTTGGATACAGCGCGCCGCTAATTGGGCATGATCGCCAACACGCTGTTGGTGTCCGGATATTACGCAAACGCTGCCGAAACCAATAGCACCTTTAGTTCTTGAGGGGATGACTAGGCTATAATAGCTACTCATAATTGGCTTCTCGCCTTGATATCGCATGCGGGGATGGCAACGCGGTGTGGGAAACCAAGTTTCGGCGAATAGTAAGGCACTCTGGTGCCCTACATTTCGGGGTCGGTTTGCCCTGAAATAATGCTCGCGCTGCTGTGGGTAATTGGTGGTTACGGGCGCACCAATGGCCAATCCAACCGCCAATTCACCCGCTTCTTGGGCAGTGTCAGCATGAGGCGCAAGATCGGACGTAAACTCCCGCCGATTCCAGCAAGGGGGATCGGAAGTCATCGAACGTGTGGTCGAGCCTAGTTTTTTCCAATCCGGTTTCCAATTTAACTGATCGCTTGCTGCTCGTCCTTGAGTATCGTGCCGAATGGAACCGAAACATGGTTCGACCCCCTCCTTGCACAGTGCGATCATCACCAAATCAGCATTTGATGCACAATCGGAGCAATTGACGAACTCAAGATTTCTTTTGAAGCCTGTATCAGCCCGCAGCGCGGTCAAGATGGCTCCTTTCATTTCTAGGGATACGTCGAAATACACCTTGAGAGTATTACTATCCCTTTTAGCTAAGTCCAAAGAGTTGATGGCGAAATTGATAGCGCCATTGAGTTGCGTAGCGTCGCCCCAGCTTTGACCCATCTGAAGGCGACTCAGCCATTGGGGTTGCTGAACAAAATAGCGCAAATTGGCTGGGCGCAACGTTGCCTTAATAATTGCATCTGTATCGGTGGCGGCGAGAATTGCCTTCTGGTCCAAATTTACATCGACTACGCCGATTTCTGCCGTGACTGGCCCTTTGCGGAGTTGGTAGCCACCAAAAGTCAAATGAAGCAGAAATACGAGCGGCACAAATGCGAACCATCGGCTTGTGAAAATTCGGCGCAACGCCTTGAATGATACAATCGCGTTTTCAGTTGACGCTAACACGGTCAGTTCTCCCCGCTCATCTGCTAACGTTCACTGTGCTGTTTGCACTGTGAATCTGCCCCGCGCATCGCTTTTTTGCAGCACCGTAGGACTTCCAATTACCCCACACTCCCCTCCAAGCTAATCGCCACCAACTTCTGCGCTTCTACCGCGGATTCCATGAACAATTCTTGCAATACGCTATGCCTACACATTTTGGCGTGCGTCCTTCATAGATAGGACTTTAATTTCAGAATCTGACACAAAATACGAAATCCGCTTGTGCCATTTTGTTAAACTTCTAACCCGAACGTTATCGTAACCTGCACGACGTCCCAGATTTGGGCGCTTCGCAGTGGAAACGACGAGGTCCAATATATCAAGGTCAGCCTGTCGGGCTGCAGATTTATTTCTAGCACGCAACCAAGACAAATAACTTCGGACTTCTTGGCGGGCTTCAAGCGTCCAAGCAATGCGCCTTATTCATCGCGCCATGAGGCAAGGTCAGCCAGCATTTGCTCGTGAGTAATAACCCGTCCCGCCTTTATATCCGCCAGCCCACGCTCAATGCCCGTGATTTCTTCGGGCGATAGCGGCATTGCGTCACATCTGGCTTCATCCTCTAGGCGTTCCCCTAGCCAATCGCCG
>JAYSRI010000519.1:0-6257 GCA_043721175.1 Alphaproteobacteria bacterium | reverse complement strand
GCATTGACATGTATAGCATGCGCCAGCCTTTGGGCGTGGTAGCTGGGATCACGCCGTTCAACTTTCCTGCCATGATCCCGATGTGGATGTTTGGCGTGGCGATTGCGAGTGGCAATGCGTTTATCTGCAAGCCATCCGAAAAAGACCCGTCGGTGCCGATGCGGCTTGGCGAGTTACTCAAAGAAGCGGGTTTGCCCGATGGCATTTATAATGTCGTCAATGGCGACAAGGTGGTGGTGGATGCGCTGCTAGAACATCCCGACGTCAAGGCGATTAGCTTTGTTGGAAGCTCCGCAGTCGCCGAATATATTTATGCCAAAGGTGCCACTTACGGCAAGCGCGTGCAGGCGATGGGCGGGGCCAAGAACCACGCCATTATCATGCCCGACGCCGATCTTGACCAAGTCACGAACGATTTGATGGGTGCGGGATATGGCAGCGCTGGAGAGCGTTGCATGGCAATCTCGGTGGCTGTGCCCGTCACAGATGCTGTCGCTGACGCTCTGGTCGCGCGCCTAAAACCGCGTGTGGAGGCGTTAAAAGTTGGACCAAGCCTTGATCCAGATGTGGATTATGGTCCGCTGATCAGCAAAGAACACCGCGCCAATGTGATCGGCTGGATCGATAAGTCAGTTGAAGAGGGTGCAGAATTGGTCGTCGATGGCCGCAAGGTCTCGTTTCAGGGCTATGAAGAAGGCTATTATCTGGGTGGATCGCTGATCGACCAGGTTACGCCAGTTATGAGCAGCTACAAGACTGAAATCTTCGGCCCGGTCCTACAAATCGCTCGCGCGCCTGATTTTGAAGCCGCCATCGCCATGCCCAATGCCCACCAATATGGCAATGGCTGCGCGATCTATACCCGAAGTGGGGGTGTAGCGCGGGAGTTTGCGAGCCGTGTTGAGATCGGCATGGTTGGCATCAATGTGCCCATCCCCGTGCCTCTGGCCTATCACAGTTTTGGCGGCTGGAAGCGCTCAGCTTTTGGCGACACCAACCAGCATGGCACCGAGGGCGTGCGGTTTTACACAAAGGTGAAAACGGTGACCTCGCGCTGGCCCGAAGATGCAGGGTCAGCGGACTTTGTTATTCCGACGATGAAATGAGTGGGGGCGCATGGACTTGCTTCAAGGCTTATGGGAGGTCTCTCCAATTTCTTTCGTAGCGGCCGTAATTGTTGGCCTTGGGCAGTGCTTGCACGATTTACTTGCTAAAAATAAATGGGTGACAATTTCCCTGATAATTTTACCATTTATTATTTGCACTAGTATCGGCACTTTTTTTTGGTTTTTTCCACACTGGACACGGGAGACAGCAAATAGTCTGATTTTTTTATTCATTTTTTTGCAATCACTAATTCTGCTTTCTTTTGTTGCTATCGTCATAATGGTTATAAAACCCGTAATTGATCAGGCGATCAAAAGATGACTGAGGCGAGTACAGTTATTCTTCGACATGATGCCTCCGCCTCACCTTCGCGGGGTGAGCAATCAAGTTTGAGGGCTTGTGCTCCGCCCGCTTGCGGGGGAGCTGGCGAGCGAAGCGAGACTGAGGGGGAAATAGTTACCAAGTATAGCGCCTGCCGAGACACCCCCACCGCCCTACGGGCACCTCCCCCGCAAGCGGAGGGAGGACAACGTTCATCTTCGTTTTCTCCAACGAGGCAGATAGATTCCCCATGATCACCGCCCTTTACCGCCAAAAGGCCGAGCAAGGCTTGATCCAGTTTGACCCTGCCCAAGCGGCGGCGGTGGAATTGCTGGCCGTCCTGCAAAACCGACTTAGGGACTGGCAACCCGGCAAGGCGCGCTTTCTGTTTGGAAGGCCGGAACCCGCCCCACAAGGCCTCTATCTTTATGGCGGCGTTGGGCGGGGCAAGTCGATGTTGATGGATTTGTTCTTTGACGTCGCGCCTGTGGAACACAAACGCCGTATCCACTTCCATGAGTTCATGCAGGAGGTCCACGCAGGGATTGCCGCATGGCGCAAACTGCCTGCCAAGGACCGCAAAAGCCAGCCCAATTTTGTAAAAGGGGCAGGCGATGATCCCATTCCTCCTGTCGCCAAAGCCATTGCCGACAGTGCTTGGCTGCTGTGCTTTGATGAGTTTCAAGTCAGCGATATCGCCGACGCGATGATCCTTGGCCGCTTGTTTGAACAGCTCTGGCTACGCCAAGTCGTCGTCGTTGCTACGTCAAACCGTCACCCGCGAGACCTGTATAAGAATGGCCTTAATCGGCAATTATTCGTGCCATTTATCGCCGTGCTAGAGGAAAACCTAGAACTCCATGCCCTTGATGGCCCCCGCGATTACCGCCTTGCGCGCCTTGAGGGGCAGAGCGTTTATCACGCACCTTTGGACAAGTTCACTGTTCAGGAGATGGATAAAACGTGGGCTAGTCTGACTCAAGGCGCGATCCCACGGCCGACAACAATCACTGCAACGGGCCGTGTCTTCAAAATTGACCGCGCCGCTGCGGGATGCGCACGCCTGACCTTTGACGAGCTTTGCGCTCAGCCCCTAGGTGCCGCAGACTATCTGGCCCTCGCTAAGCGCTTTGACACGATCTTGCTTGAGAGCGTACCGATCATGGGGCCGCAAAACCGCAGTGAAGCAGCAAGATTCCGTATACTGATCGATGCACTTTATGAGAATAAGACCAAAATGATCATCAGTGCAGCCGCCCAGCCTGACAAACTCTATGGCACAGGCGATCAGGCGTTTGAGTTTGAGCGCACAGTCTCCCGCCTTTATGAGATGCGCTCACGCGATTATTTGGCGGCGGCGCGCGGGGAAGATGAGGATGACTGACCACATTTTCCCAACCAAATCACGCACCAAACACTCAAAGCTGCTGAGTTACCCGATTGGCTCAGAGGCTTTGTCGCGGGCGTTGGTCGGCGTCCCCCAGCATGACCAGATTACTTGTACGTTTTATGCCGAAAATCTGAATGCCGCCAAACACAAAGACCGCATTTATGTGATGAGTGTGGTTTATGAAAAGCAAGGCCGCAGCTTTCACCATAGCGAGGATGCAAATGAGCGCGGCGTCTTTGATCCCCGTTGGACGATCAATGTCTATGCCGTTGCTAGCGAAATACGCGCGGCAATCAAAGCGGCTTTGCTGGAAGTCGGCCTGCCCGACTGCACGCGAAAATGGTTGGTTGAGCACGCGCATTTAACTGGCAAAACAGGTGGCGCGGCTTTGTGGTTGGAATATGATCTGCTGGACAAATGTTTGGTAGCGATGCGCAAATCAGGCCTCGCACCAGACAGAGCGGTCAAAGTGGCATAGTTGAACAGGACGTTACCGGATGAGAGCGCAAGTAATAATTGGTTTTTCTGTCTTTTCAGTCTCAGCCCTTGCGCCAATGGCGCTCTTCGCGGGATCGCCTAGGCCGCACGTGGATAATTATGCGCAATTTACCCTCAGTAGGGCTGATATGGCCGCTATGCCCATCGATGCGGATAAGGTCTGTCAAGCAACGGCGCTTGCAACCCCCAACGATCTGGTCCCTCAAGTTGCTTGCAACGCCGCCATAACGACGCGCCTGGACGCTCGCATCAAAGAAGCGACCAAGTGGCGGCTGCGGAGCGCGCCTTCACAGGCGGATAGACTGGTTATGCGCAATCAAGAAACGTGGGCGGCCAATCGCCAGACGGTTTGTGAAGCTAAATGGGCTGCTGAGCTGAACCCGTCGAGCAATTCGTTTGGTTTAGCAGTCAGTAGATGCGTTGCCGAAGAGACATACCGTCGCGCCCTTTGGCTTGAAAGGTCTCGCCGCTAGATGTTAACCTTACGCCTCGCCACCCGCACCGATATGCCTGAAATGAGCGCCCTGATGAGTGCTGCCATTGGTCAGCTGATGCCTGCTTTCCTGACGCCAGAGCAAGTCCAAGGCAGCCATGAAACGATGGGCATTGATACGATGTTGATCGATGACGGCACTTATTTTGCTGTCGAAGAGAATGGCTTAATCGTTGGATGCGGCGGCTGGTCGCGTCGCACCACCCTTTATGGTGGCAATCATAGTGCCGGCCGCGATGATACCCCTCTTGACCCAACCAAAGATCCCGCACGCGTGCGCGCTATGTATACCCACCCAAATCATGCACGGCGCGGTATCGGCAAAATGATCATTGATGCCGCCGAAGCTGCTGCCAGCGCCGAAGGCTTCAAACGGACAACTCTTGGTGCAACACTAGCGGGAGAGCCGCTTTACACCAAATGCGGCTATGTCGAAGTCGATCGCCACATCAAATATGCCGCCAATGGTGCAACCATACCACTTCTGGTCATGATGAAGGATATTTGAGCTCATGATTGGGATCGCGGATTGTCAGTCTGCACCATTTGCAAGTGAAAAAGAGCGACTTGAAAAGTCGCGGTCCAATAAACAAGAAAGGCCGCCGCGCTAGCGACAGCCTTTCCATTGTCAGTCCGGACTAGTCCAGCGTGAAAATTAGTAAGACGCCTAGCAATGCGCCTCTCGTCCAATGATCCCGAGCAAAGACATATACGGGTGCAGACAATGAGACATAGGATCACCTCCTTTCAGTTGCTAATGGGATCACCATAGCAACGTAGTTTTGCGCATTTGTCCAGCATAAAATTCAACGCTTCGGCAATTAGGCTATCGCCAAAGCCTCGGCATGTAATGTTGTGACCAAACCGGCATCCAATTTGAGCCTTGAAGCGAGGTCTGACAAATAAGCCTTCTCGGCCACGCCATCCAAATTGATAGCCACCAAGGAAGCGGCATAAAGTGATGCGGCCAATTCCGGCGTTGTCGCGTCCGCTACCACCGAGTTGACGTCCAATGGCTTGGCCATTTCCTCAAACAAAAACGCCTTTTCTTCATCGGATAGATTGACCTGACCCAGGCGATCAAACAGCTTGGCTTTTTCGCCGGACTCAATGTGTCCGTCAGCTTTCATCGCCATGATCATGGCGCGAATGCTGGCCTTGCCGATGGTTTCTTTAGCCTCAATCGTAGCAGGCAAAAAAGGTCCATCGGGGGCGGTGCTTGCTGTCGCGCCACCTTGGTGCTTTTGGTAGGCATTGAACGCCAAAGTGCCCAATGCAGCCAAGCCACCAAGAGTTGCCACTTGACGGCCAAACTTACCGCCAACACCCGACAACAAAAGCCCGCCCAGGACGCCTGCAGCGCCTGCTCCAAGAGCGACGTTCTTGGCACCGTCATCGGACTTTATTCGATCAACCGCTCCTTGCCCTTCGGTCTTAAACGCATCTAGCGCACGGGGAAGTTCATTTTGGAGGGCGGCGAATATCTTGTTGGCATCAAACATGGGCTTACAGTCTCCTTAGCGTCGGCATCCGACCTGTGCCCTTAGATTGGCACGCAAATGCCACAACGCAAGAACACGCTGCAAACAAGTTCATGAAAAGGTGTTGTTTCACCCTCCGCCTTGTTCTATCACCGCCAAGGCTATCCAAAAAGACGCCGCTTTAGCTCAGTCGGTAGAGCACATCATTCGTAATGATGGGGTCGTAGGTTCGAATCCTATAAGCGGCACCAGTTTTTCTTCGAAAAAACGGATTCTTTGTTGGCGTTCTACCGCCACGCGGGCGGGCTCGCTCAATGCTCGCATCTCGCCGCTGGCGAGCTTGTGGTTCGAGTCCAGACCGGTTTCGGGCACCAGTTTTTTGTCGAATTGACCTGTTTGGAGCTCGGTTGCGGTGGAACAGCGCGCGCTCGGTAGCATCCTCAGCCTTTGTAGTCTAACCAGGCACCTTCTTTTGATAACACTTGAACGCCTCCTTCTGTCTCGCGCACATAATCTGGACCCAATGGGGCTTTGAATGAACCGCCGGGCACGTCCAACACATAAGTTGGCATCGCCAAGCCACTGACAACCAAGCGTAACTGGCGCATTAATTCTTGCCCTTGAGCGATGGTGTTGCGGAAATGGGAGGTGCCTGGTGCCAAATCGGGGTGGTGCAAATAATAGGGTTTGACACGGTTCTCGATGAAGCCGCGCATGAGTGCCGCCAGCGTTTCAACATTGTCGTTGACGCCCTCGAGCAACACTGATTGGCTGACAAGGGCTATCCCTGCATCGGCCATTAAGCCAATCGCTTGACAGGCTTTGGCGGAGAACTCGCGTGGGTGATTGGCATGGATTGCCACCCAAGTCGCCAAGCCTGGCGCACGCAATGCTGCAAGCAGTTGTGGCGTGATGCGATCGCTATCAACGACAGGCACACGCGTATGCCAGCGCACTATTTTGACGT
>JAYSRI010000518.1:0-2496 GCA_043721175.1 Alphaproteobacteria bacterium | reverse complement strand
AGCATGTGGCAGACGAGACTGGTCAACGTTGGCTGTTCCTGAGCCAAGGCGACAGAATTGCCCTTAGCCCTAATGGGCTGGCTACGCAGGGCAATGTTGAGCGTGGTCAGATGCTTGGAATTCAGTTCGGGCATGGCGGGGCTTCTGCTAGTTTGGTTGAATGATTGTAACGGGCTTAAACACCTGCCCACATGTTATGTGGATCAAATGCACAGGCGATTTGTAGCGTTGGGGCAGCCAAGCATCGGCCCAAGATTGTATCGTCACCAGAACGCCATACAATGCTATACCTTTCCCGGTAAGGTGATAGCCCCGCGCGTTGCTCAGCTCGAAGATGGCGAGGCGCACTAGGCCCTCCAGCCGATCTGAGAGCGTATTGGCCGCTATCCCCAGCTTGTCGCAAAAATCACTGAAGCGATGGATGCGGAAAAAGCCAAGCAGAATGATCTCAATGCTCCATTTGTCGCCAAATATATCCAGCAATTGGGCAAGGCCAAACGTCTCACCTTTCCCATTTTGGCTGGTTACAATTGAGCGCCTGTGATGGGTAGCCTTTCTAGGGACCGCTTGTCTGTGCCAATCGCACAGCTTCACGCCGAAACTCTTCCCCGAATACCTGTGTCATTCTCTTGCTCCTGTGTTGGTGATTTATAGCTCACCACACCGGAACCAAAGCGTTACAAGTCCAGATTGGGGTTAAACAAAAAAGCCCCCACTTACGTGAGGGCCTTTTCATTGGT
This sequence comes from Alphaproteobacteria bacterium, assembly GCA_043721175.1. Classification (GTDB taxonomy): domain Bacteria; phylum Pseudomonadota; class Alphaproteobacteria; order Caulobacterales; family Aquidulcibacteraceae; genus Aquidulcibacter. Next base: position 1,756 of record JAYSRI010000518.1, on the reverse strand, counting down.
GACGAAACCAGTACTCGAAACTTATGCCGCTGCGGCGACTTCGCTGGCTGTTGGATCGCGCAATACATAGCCACGGCCCCAGACAGTCTCAATGTGGTGTTGACCATCAGCAGATGCCGCCAATTTCTTGCGCAACTTGCAGATGAAGACGTCGATGATTTTCAATTCAGGCTCATCCATGCCACCATAAAGGTGGTTGAGGAACATTTCTTTGGTGAGCGTAGTGCCTTTGCGCAATGACAACAGCTCCAGCATTTGATATTCTTTGCCAGTCAAATGAACGCGTTGGTTGTTCACTTCGACGGTCTTTTGATCGAGATTGACGCAGATATCGCCGGTGCGGATCATCGATTGCGAATGGCCTTTGGAGCGGCGGACGACGGCGTTGATGCGCGCCACTAATTCGTCTTTGTGGAATGGCTTGGCAACAAAATCGTCAGCACCGACGCCAAGGCCACGAACTTTCGTATCGATGTCGCTTGTGCCCGAAAGGATCAAGATCGGTGTCCCAATACGCGCGTTACGCAATTGGCGCAGAACATCAAAACCATTCATGTCGGGCAAGGACAAGTCCAGCAGTATGATGTCGTAATCATACAATTTGCCCAGATCAACGCCCTCTTCGCCAAGATCGGTTGTGTAAATGTTAAAGCCTTCCGACTTCAACATGAGTTCAATCGACTGGGAAGTCGCGCTATCGTCTTCTATTAACAGAACCCGCATGGAGCCCCCCTCCAACAAGCCCGCAAGGGCTAAATGATACGTTACACAAAAATCTCTAGGCTGATTTGCTTCAAGATGGTTAACCGCTTTCTGCGTTACGTGTGTTGTTTTTATCTTTTGCCTTCATCATCTTTACGACAGGTTAACGCGGCGCACTTCAAGTGAATCTTTATCAAGGTGATCTGCAACAAACTTCACACGCCGTGTTAACTGCGTTTTTTTCTTGGAATCAGGGACAGGCTGCAAAATGCGCCAAACAAACGAGCAACATCGCGCTTCCGGCCCGCGCCTTTCCGACTTTGCGCAAACGCTTGCCCGTTCATCATTTACCAAATACGAAGGAAAAATCCTCGCCGTCAAAGGATTGCTGGTTGAAGCCAGCGCCCCCCCCCAAGCCATGGCGCTTGGTGCTCGCGCTGTTGTTGAAGCCGCCGAGGGACCAGCGCGCCTTGAAATCGTTGGTTATCGCGATGGTCGCGCCTTGTTGATGCCCTTTGAGACCGTTGAAGGGCTGCGTGCAGGTGCAACACTGACATTTGAAGCTTCTTCCCCGATGATTTCGCCATCGCCTGCTTGGCTCGGTCGTGTTGTCGATGCTTTTGGCATGCCTGTGGATGGTGGACCTGCTGTACCAGATGGCAGCCATCCAAGGCTAGTGCGCGGCGTTCCCCCTCCTGCTCACACGAGGGCTAGGGTCGGGGAGCGGATGCAAACTGGCCTGCGTGCATTGGATGCATTTTGCGCGCTTTGTGCTGGACAGCGCATGGGCATCTTTGCGGGATCGGGCGTCGGCAAGTCTGTCATGATGTCGCAATTGGCGCGTGGTGCTGCGGCGGATGTCGTGGTGATCGGCCTGATTGGTGAGCGTGGGCGCGAGGTCAAAGAGTTCGTTGAGGATACTTTGGGCGAAGAGGGCTTGCGGCGTTCCGTCGTGGTCGTCGCAACTTCAGATGAAAGCAGTCTCAAGCGCCGCCAAGCTGCTTACACCACTTTAGCAGTCGCAGAATATTTCCGCGACCAAGGCAATCACGTG
>JAYSRI010000517.1:0-6290 GCA_043721175.1 Alphaproteobacteria bacterium | reverse complement strand
TATGATCGGCAACGGCCAGCGTCAGATCAGGGCGGCGAACTTTCCGGCCAGCAGCCCTTAGCCCTGCAAAGGCTTGAGGGGTTGTTACTTCATGGATCAAATGCAGATCAATGTAGATGATGGTCTCGCCAGCATCAGTTGTGCCGACAGCGTGTGCGTCCCAGATTTTGTCGTAGAGTGTCTTTGCCATAAACTACCGCTTAGCGCACTTTCGCAGCGGCCCCAAGTCGATTAAGGCAGCATCATGACACGACTTTCAATTGCCACTTGGAATATTAACTCGGTCCGCTTGCGCGCACCCTTGGTCAAGCGCTTTGTCGAAGAGCATCAACCAGACGTGCTGTGCTTGCAGGAAATCAAATGCCGCAATGGGGAATTTCCATCCAATGCCTTTGTCGAGATGGGGCTGCCCTATCTGCATATTCGCGGTCAAAAGGGCTGGCACGGCGTGGCGATTGCCAGTCGTTTTCCCCTTGAGGAAACCGAGGAACCCGCGTTTTGCAGGCGAGAAGAAGCGCGTGTTGCAGCTGTAAAGGTACATGGAATCACCATTCATAACCTCTATGTGCCAGCTGGCGGAGATGAGCCTGATACGGCGATCAACGAAAAATTCGCTCATAAGCTGGAATTTCTGGCCCGCATGGATTCGATTTATGCTGCTCGCCGAGATGGCCCGCCGTTAGTCGTTGTTGGCGATCTCAATGTGGCACCTTACGAAAACGACGTCTGGGGACATAAGCAATTGTTGAATGTTGTCAGCCACACACCCATTGAGACTGACGCGATGAAAGCCATCATTGTCAAAGGTGGCTTTAGCGATCTGGCGCGTGTGGCTGTACCAGATTCCGAGAAGTTATTCTCATGGTGGAGCTACCGCTCGCCAGACTGGACCAAAAACGATCGTGGTCGTCGGCTTGATCACATTTGGGCCACGAAAGGGATTGCCGAGAAGTTTGATCCAAGCGGTTTTGCAATTCATAAGGAACCACGTACTTGGGAAAAGCCAAGCGACCACGTGCCGGTCGTCGCGACATTCAATTTGTAAGGGGATTTTATGGCCGAACAAAAACGTGGTGGTGGTGCGATGCTACCCCTTATCATTATAGGGGCAACCTTGTTTGGGTTAGGCACGTATCAATCGATGCGACCACAAGCACGAGGCAATAGCGAGCCTTCAGAAATCAACCAAGGCTTCACCGCGCCACCTCAAAACCCGCGCACAATTCAAGCCCCCGACAATCCTCCAATCGGAAAAGACGCGGCGCAGCGGGCCGCTGAAGACAGCAATGCTACCGAAAGGTCGCAAGCCGCCGAAGTATCAGAGTCCAAGATTTCAATATCAAATGCGCCATGGCTTCAAAATATTGTTACTGGCGCTTTTGGCAATTTTAGAGAGGGTGTGCTGAACAATCTTAAACTTGAACAAGCAAAGGGTGGGATCAATTGCTCGCCAGTGTTGACCAATCTGGATCAGGCCGCGTTCGCAAATATCGAAAAGGTTGCTTGTACTACCAAAGACGGCAGTCAAGTCGAAGCGGAGTTCGACCCGATTGGCGAAGGCGAATTTAGTGTCGAATATCCAAACGGTGGCCGGATGCAAGTCAGTAAAAATGACGGCAACTTTAACGTCGAGACACGCAATTCTCGCTAATTGTCAGCCCGCCAGCTATACCGCCCAGCCACGCCAAAACCCTTCGACGTGGGCTGCTAGAAATGCATCGACGTCAATCAATTCGTCGTCTTCGCCAAACGTCGCCAACATCATGGCAACTGTAGCGATGGGTGAACAAAACAACCGTGCCAAATTGAAGCTGTCGGTGTGACCCAACTCCTTTGCTTCAACAGCACGCTGAAACAGATTTGTAATCGATTGCAATACGGGTTCCAAAAAATCCGTTCGCAAGAAGGATGCAAGGTCAGGGAACCTATCTGCTTCGCCAACTGCGATGCGCCAAGGTGCTAAAGCACCTGGCCCGGCGAGACCGGAGCGGGCATCGCGGACCAGCTGTGCAAGGAGAGGTTTAGTCGGACCCTTGTGAGTGTCAATGACATAACACGCATCGCGAATTTGGTCGGATAGCACGCGGCGCACAAGTGCTTCAAATAGCGCCTGCTTGGAATCAAAATGACGGTAAACAATCGGTTTTGTTACGCCGATTGCGGCGGCAATATCCGACATTCGCGTGCCTGCATAACCATTCTCCGAGAACAGGCGTGTGGCTTCTACAAGAATGCGCTCGAAGCGCTCTGGGGCTGCAACTGATCCGCGCGCTCCACTCATAACTCTCTTCTCAACAACATCCATTGACATACGCCTGCCCCCAACAAAGATTGACTCTTTGAAAATCTCTATTTCTCTATAAGGCTGAACACGTTTTATTGAACAGTAAATTTAGCAGAAGCGAACAAACAAATGACAGTTGTTAACAAGAAAACTTCTAGTAGTTATGCACAAATAGCGATCATTTCAGGTGTAGAATTTTATAATTTAGTACTAATGTTGTTCATATTCGGTTCATATTCGATGTTCATTTTGAGTTCATCTTAACTTTCAGACCAGAGGGACGAAATTTTTCAAGGCCTTATCCGTCAATTTGTTGTTTGTTTTACACTTGTTTGAAATATGAAAAAATCACTCTTTAATCAATTGGTGCAGTTTATGGTGCCCTAATTTCTGATTGCCATTGGGGAAGGCAGGCGAGAATCGCGGGCCAAAGCGGCCCCCGCGAATTGTCAATCACCGAAACATATTGACAGCCAGCACAATGGGGCGTTTGTCGTTCAATTAGTTCCGAAAGGGTTTGACGGCGCTCAAAGCTGCGCTAGTTACCCGAAAGGTTTTGGTTGGGTTAGAAACAAAGCCTCAGTAGCATTTAGGCCGCGCAGCGGTTGAAAATACGCCCAGCGCCAGTTCCATCTAGTGCCGCACCGTTAGCGACGAGAATGTAAGGCGGATGATCAGGCAACCGACCTTCAAAGTGCCATTCTTGCATCTGGTTAACCCCTAAAACCTTGTACCGCTCAACTGTTTGGTTGCAGCCAACAGGTGCACAAACGCGTGTTTCCACCTGAATCAGCTCGCCCTCCACGCGTGCAACCCGCAATAACTCTAGTTTCTCGCCCTCACCTGGTTTGCCGCTGCCAACTTCGACTTTCGGTGCCGGGACGAAAACGAAAGTTTGGAAGTTTTGTGCGCTGTCGCATGGGCCAGCGCGCCAAACGCCACCGGTTAACCACATTTGGGGCGTGCTGGTATGCGCCGAAGATCGGCTATTAGACGTTGATCGGGCGGGTCTTTGTTTGAGGACTTGCTTTGCAATTGCGGCATTCGTAGCTTGCGAACCGCGCAATCCCGAAGGCGTAGAGGCGAATGCTTGCACGGCGAAACCTAGAACGCTAGCCATCACCCAGATTAAACAAAGCGTCAAAACCATATTTGCGCGATCGTTCGCAGCGCTGGGCGGCTCTGGCGGCAACTGATAGTCATGCGACATATTCGTCCTCCACCCTAAACCATCTCATAAATAAATTTATGAGAAATGAATATTTTTGGTACCCGTAGGTAGACAGGGGCGGCTTATTTGGTCGTTTTGGCAACTATGTCCACTGCGTTGGTTTTTTCGTCCAATTGTGAAAGCAAACGGTCACTGCTAGGTCTAGGCAGGTGAACCAAGCCGCACTTCCTGACACGTTTGAAAAATGGTTTGCCGCTAAGGGCTGGACGCCGCGCGATCACCAACGCGCCATGCTCGTAGCGGCGACTGCGCACCAACATGCACTGCTTATTGCACCAACAGGTGCCGGGAAAACCCTGGCGGGATTTTTGCCGTCACTGGTAGAACTTGCAACACAACCACCTCAAAGCGGTGCAATCCATACACTCTACATCTCCCCGCTCAAAGCACTAGCTGTGGACGTTGCGCGCAACTTGACCACACCAATTGAGCAAATGGGCCTTGATATCCGCGTTGAAACAAGAACTGGTGATACGCCCACCGCCAAGCGACAACGCCAGCGGTCTGATCCACCTCAGATCTTATTGACGACACCAGAACAAATAGCGCTGTTTGTTGGAATGCCCGAAGCGCCGATGATCTTTTCAGGCCTTAAACGTATAGTCATCGATGAGGCTCATGCGCTCGCCCCGACTAAGCGTGGTGATTTGCTGTTGCTTGGGCTAACGGCATTGGAACGCTTTGCACCCGACGCGCGCCGGACGGGCCTTTCGGCGACGGTTGCCGATGAAATGGCGTTGGCGCGTTGGCTAGTGCCACAAGGAAAAAACGAAGAATTCATCGCCCAGATTGTTAAGGGCCCAAAAGGGACACTCGCGAAAGTTGAGATGTTGCTATCCAAAGAACGTATTCCGTGGGCGGGGCATACGGGCCGACATGCAATGGAGGAGGTCTACGCGGCTATTCAAAAAGCGCGCATGAGCCTTGTATTTGTAAACACCCGCTTTCAAGCTGAGCTGGCATTTCAGGAATTATGGAAGATAAACGACGACAGTCTTCCCATTGCGTTGCACCATGGCTCCCTTGATGTTGCGCAACGTCGCAAAGTCGAAGCTGCGATGGCGCAAGGACGGCTGCGAGCGATTGTGTGCACGTCCACCTTGGACCTTGGCATTGATTGGGGTGATGTCGATCTTGTGATCCAAATGGGCGCCCCAAAGGGAGCGTCTAGACTGGTGCAACGGATCGGGCGATCCAATCACCGCCTCGATGAGGCCAGTCAGGCGCTTTTAGTGCCAACCAATCGGTTTGAAATGCTGGAATGTCGGGCGGCACAAGACGCAGTGGGAGAAGGCTTACTGGACGGCGAGCCGCCACGCACCGGCGCGCTCGATATCCTTGCTCAACACATCATGGGACGCGCTGTCGGCGGCGGTTTTTTTCCTGACGAGCTCTACGATGAAGTCCGCCGTGCCAGCCCCTATGCCAGCTTAACACCACAAACCTTCGAGCGCACGTTAGGCTTTGTGCGCGATGGTGGTTACGCCCTCAAATCCTATGACCGCTTCGCGCGATTGTCGCATGATAAAGATGGTCGTCTGACATGCCGTAATAGTGAAGCGGCTCGGCGCTGGCGGATGAATGTCGGCTCCATTGTGGCAGAGCCAATTGTCAAAGTCCGCCAAGTCAGTGCCGGTCAAGCCAAACGGGCCGGTCTGCCAAAAGATAGCGCCACACAGATGGGCGGGCGGGTGATTGGCGAGATCGAGGAGTATTTTGTTTCTGGGCTTAATCCGCGCGATACTTTTTTGTTCGCTGGCGAAGTTTGGCGTTTTGAGGGCCTGACTGGGGCTGATTGTCTGGTGACTAAAACAAGCGGCGAAAACCCCAAAGTGCCGAGCTGGGCGGGCGGAAAGTTCCCGCTGTCGACCTTTTTGGCTGCCCGCGTGCGCGCCATGATTGGAAATCCCACTTTGTGGCACACTTTGCACCCCCAATTGCGCGAATGGTTGGAGTTACAAGCCGCATTCTCAACTATCCCCGCAGCAAACCAGTTGTTGGTGGAAACCTTTCCCCGTGGCAACCGCTTTCACTTGGCGTGCTACCCTTTTGAGGGCCGCTTAGCACATCAAACATTAGGCATGCTTCTAACGAGGCGACTTGAGCGATTGGGTTTGGAGCCTTTGGGCTTTGTTGCCAGTGATTATGCTGTCTCGGTTTGGGGGCAAAAAGACATGGCGGGCGTCGATACGAGCGCCCTGTTTGATCAGGACATGTTGGGCGATGACCTTGAAGAATGGCTGGCCGAAAGCGCGCTGATGAAACGCACCTTTCGAACATGTGCCGTCATTGCGGGCCTGATTGAGCAACGATATCCCGGCAAAGAAAAAACCGGTCGCCAAGTCACCTTCTCGTCCGACCTCATTTACGACGTGCTACGTCAACATCAGCCAGATCACATCTTGCTAGAAGCAGCCCGCAATGATGCTGGCGAGGGTTTGTTGGATATTCGCCGTTTAGCTGAAACCCTTCAACGAATTGAGGGCCATTTGGTTCATCAGAAATTAGAGCGCATTTCGCCGTTTGGAGTGCCGCTTATGCTGGAAATTGGCAAGGTGCCGGTCAATGGGCAAGCGCTGGAAAGTATATTGGAAGAAGCCGCTGGCGACGGCTTGCTGCGCGAAGCGACAGCTTCTTCACAGGCCTAACTGACGCCAATACTTGCCCCTCGCGCAATTGCGCACTAGAGAAGCGCTCCCGATGTGTTGGCTGGGTAGCTCAGCTGGTTAGAGCGCGCGACTCATAATCGCGAGGTCGAGAGTTCAAGTCTCTCTC
>JAYSRI010000516.1:0-6293 GCA_043721175.1 Alphaproteobacteria bacterium | reverse complement strand
GACTGGATCGTTCAGCAAAGTTGAAATTGAGTTTGAAAAGCCTGCAGCATCACCAAAATCCACTAACGCACCGGATGCTTCATCAACCACCTCGATAGCATGCCAATAGGGCGTCGAAACGACAGGTTTGCCAAGCGCTATTGCGTACGCGAGCGTCCCGGACGTGACTTGCGCTTCATTCATGTAGGGAGTGACATAAATGTCGGCGGCGGCGAGATAGTCAAGCAATAATGGAAAATCGACAAAAGAATCAACGAACCGGATATTGTCCAAAACGCCCAGTTGGGCGGCTTGCTTCGCCAAACTCTCGCGATAGGCTTCGCCGTTGCGCTTTTTGAGATGAGGATGGGTCGCACCAAGTATCACATAGAGCACGTCTGGATTGGCCTCGACGATGGCGGGCATAGCCGCAATCATGGTTTCAAGTCCTTTGCCAGGGGAAAGAAGGCCAAACGTCAGCAGTACTTGGTGCGCTGACAGATCCAAGCCGACTTTGTGCAATTCTGAAGGCGTCTGTGCGCGATCGGGGGCACCGTGCGGACAAACGCTAATCTGGTCAGGGTCAGCACCATACACCTCGACCAAAAGCTCTAAGCCCTTTTTAGCCATGACAATAACTGAGGCGCTGAGACGCAAAATTGCGGCGATAACTAGCCTTTGGCCCAACGTCGGTTTCTCGATCACTGTGTGCAAAGTGACAACGCAAGGACAGCTCAACGCGGCCATGAAGTCAAGAATGAAGCTGCCGTCAGCACCGCCGAAAATACCAAATTCATGTTGGATGGACACAACATCAATCCCGCGATTATTGAGGCGAGTTGCCGCTAGTTTGTAGTCACCTAGCTCATATTGACGGATGCCCATCAGTGCCGTCGCGCGGTCAAACGGGTGTTCATCATCGACAATGCCGACCAAATCGCATTGCCATCCGGACACCGCGTTCAGCGAGCTTTGAACGTCTGCGGTGAAGGTAGCAATCCCGCACCGCCGAGGCGGTAGGGTACCAACAAGTGCAACGCGCCGCAGCTCGTTACTAACGACTTGGGGCAAGAAGTGGCGAAAGGCAGCGTTGGGTTGGGGCGATACGGCGCGGAATTGGGCAAGGCTCATGATGTTCCCTCATGTAAATGGCAGCAGGGATTGCTCACTGGGGGAACGCCAAACCGGACGCATCGTTCCAGCGCATGAAGGGTTAGCCCGCATTTGGGACCAATCTATGGCACCGCAGCGCTGCTTTGCTCTGGAACTCCCAACTATGTGGTGCGTTGTGGCTGCATCAGGAGAAGCAACATGCAAACCAACCCCCATACCTTAAGTCCGGACGCTTCATTTGGGGTATTTAACGCCTCCTCTGGCACATTTGTTCTACCCACACTTCCGTTTGAAGCCGCCGCCTTGGTTCCTGTGACGGGCGCGCAGACCATCCAAATCCATTTAGGCAAGCACCATCAAGCCTATATCAACGGCGCAAACGCAATTCTGGAGACTTTGGAAAAGCAGTTTCTATCAGCCGTCGATGTTGTCGCCTTTGCCCGCGAAACTGACGCAACGCCGCTATTGGAACAAGCCGGTCAAGCCCTCAACCACGCGTTCTTTTGGACGTGCCAGCAAGCTGCAGGATTAACCCGCCCGACGGGTACCCTTGAGATTGCCTTGAATAGTGCCTTCACAGACTTCGATGGTTTCATTGATGCCGCACTGAAACTCGGCAAGAGCCGTGTAGGATCGGGATGGATTTGGCTCGTAACAAATAGCGAAGGCGAGGTTAGTTTGAAGCTAACCCAAGACGCCGACACTTTGTTGGACGATAGCTCCCAGACGGCTCTTCTCGTGTGCGATATCTGGGAACATGCCTATTATCTTGATCATATGTCAGATCGTCCGGCTTGGATCAAAGGCTTTTTTGGTCAATTGGCGGACTGGTCGATGGCAGAAAGTCGCTATGACGGCTGTCTGGCGATGGAACCAACTGACGGCTAGCGAGTTGTAATCAATGAACCAAACAAAAGGACCCTCCCATGAATAAAGATACCATCCAAGGCCAACTTGATCAATTTGTCGGTGCTGCAAAAACGCAATGGGGTAAGCTAACTGACGATGATTTCATGCAAGTCAAAGGCGATGCGCAAAAGTTGAAGGGCGTTGTTCAAGAGCGCTACGGCATCACAGTCGATGAGGCTCACAACCAAGTTTCCAAGTGGGAAGCTAGCCGCCGTCACGACGGCTAAACACCCCTCAGATTCGGCCTTCTGGCCATCCGAGCAAGCGAAAGGGATGGTGCATCCCTCAAGCACCATTTCCCACCGCTTGGCCCAAGGCTAAGTTGATATCCGAGTGCCCGACGATATTTTCCTTGCCCTTTGGTCTAGTAGCCGCCGTTCTCCACCCCCCTGGAGAGCGGCGGTTTTTTTGTGTTTGTGGCTAACCAACACAACAAAAAGCCCGCCTCGATATTTCGAGGCGGGCTTTTCGATCACAAAGTTAAGACGTTTTATAGACCGCGTGGACTGCGGCTGTTTAGCCAGCAAGTGCGTGTTGTTCCCTGAACGCGGTAGTAATAGCGGCCATTGGCATCACGATATTGTTGGCTGCGATCCACTTGGCCACACTCGCGTTGACGTTGGTCCATGCTGTAACCGCGCACGGCACCAGCTGTGCCGCCAATTACGGCCCCTATTGCCGCGCCGTCGCCAGCGTCGCCGCCGCCTGTATTATTACCGATTACTGCGCCTGCAATGGCACCGATGGCAGCACCGGCACCTGCATTGCGTTCGACGTTTCCAGTGGTTGTGCAGCCGCCCAGCATGAGGGCTAGGCATGAGGCTGTTAGTGCTATTCGTGACATGATTGTGTCCAGTTCTTTTTGGTTGGGAGGAAGGTGATTTGTTTTTTAGGGTTTGGGCGTTGGCGCCTTGGTTTGAGGGTCTTGAGTTTTGTTAGCTGTGGCGCGATCAATGGCGTCATCAATGTTAGCGCCGGCATTGCGAGCTGCATCGCCCGTTGCCGCAGCAGCGCGCTGACCAGCAGCAACACTTGAGGCTTGGGCTTGGGATATGTCTGTATCGATCTTGGCACCTGCACCAGCAAAGGAGCCTTGTTGATTAGCGAAAACCACATAGGCTACCACAGCCAATGCGATGCCAATGCCCAGACTCATCACGGTGGGCATGTGTTTCTTACGTTGTAATCTCAATTCTCTTTCGAGCTGTTCGCTCAAAAGTGCTGGATCAGGTTGGGACATATTGGGTGCCGCAGCTTTGCTTGGCCAGTCGCCTGTTTGATGTAGATCAGACATGTTTGCTTCTCCTTTCAAAGAATAAAATGGACGTGCCTAATTTGGCATACGTCCGCGCAAGGCCGCCGCCAAAGCACTAATGCCAAACAAGACGGCGAAGACGAAGAATAGGATTTTGGCTATATCCACCGAGACGTTGGCAACACCGCCAAAGCCAAGAATTCCGGCAACGAGTGCTAGGATAAGAAAGCCGATTGACCAACGTAGCATAGTGGTTTCCTCCATAATTTGAGGGACTCACTTTGAGACCCATATGAAGTTAAAACGTCGTAGCCGCTGCTTTGTTCCCGAATGAATGCAGGTCGAGATCGCCGTCGCCGGTGCCACCTTCAGGCGGCAGATGAAATGTCAGGCTTAATTTGGAGCCATCGGTTTGATTGGAGCTCAACATAAACGACCCACCGAGCTGGCGCGCGAATGCCTTTAGCAATTTGTGGCCGGTCCCGCTTTCCTTTTTCAGTTCATCCCATCCGCCGCCGGTATCGAACACGTCGAGATGAACATTTACGTCTGCGTCTGCGTCTACGTTGGCGTCGGCGCAGAAGCGCACGTGAATTTGACCATTTGCCCCGTTAGCAAACCCGTGCCGAAACGCATTTGTGACGGCCTCAAAAGCGAATAGTGCGAGGGGAGTTGCTTTCTCTGTCGGTATCGCAACATGATCGCTTAGGAAATTGAGCTTGACGCGGAGGCTGTCAGCTTGATGGATGCGCCGAACAAGTGCGCAGATTTCTTCCAATAGCAAATGCGCATCAATGGTCGGATTATCATCAGTTTCGACGATCAAACGTTCCACTAATGCCATGGCCATGATGCGTGCATGGACGCGCTCTAGCGGCAATTTTTGGTTGGCGTCGATGATTTGTCTTGCCTGCAAACCAATCAGGCTGATCACAATTTGCAAATTGTTTTTCACACGATGATGTAGTTCCTTTACAAGCTCATCTTTTTGGCGCGCGATGCGTTTGAGGCGCTCATCACGGTGAGCTGCCCGCGCCGCCATCGCTGTAAGCTCTTCACGCAACTCGGTTATTTCAGTAGGTCCATAAGTGAATTGAGGGGCTGCCGCGTTAAAACGGCCTACAGAATATTGCTTTGCTAGTCCTCGCAGCGCCATAATCGGCGATATCGCCCACAATTGAATGGCAAACCAAAGTCCTGCCCCTGCTAGAATGAGGGCAATAAGAGGCAGTGCGATGTCAGTTGCGACATGCCTGAAAGTGGAGGCGTAAAGGACGTCATCAAGCACTGAATAAGCAATGTAGAGGCGATTTGGAACCAGAATTGTACTGGCATAGGTCCATGATTGACCATTTGTATCGCGCCCTGTTGTAACCGCCCCTGGTGCTGTAGCTTTGGTGTTAACGGCACCATCGGGGATAAAATCCTTTGGTTGATTTGCCAGCGGACGTCGAATAGTTGCTCCATCTGGTCCAATTAGTGATAAACGGGCTCCATGACGCCCTTTACGCTTTTGCAGACTGGATTCCAATTTTTCGAGGTTTACGCCCGCAACAATATGGCCAATACTGACCTTATTTTTGTCGGTTAATCCAAGCCCGATGATGAGCACAGGCGTGTTGCTGGGGCGTTCCAATGCGGGGCCAGCAAATGAAATTTCGCCCAAATCTGATAAGTTGCTCAGCCACGGCCTGTTGCTTAAGTCAGGATTTATCAGGATGGGATGGGCCGAACATACAACCATTCCTTTGGAGTCCACGCGCGCCAGATTGGTAGTGTAAGGCATTGCCAATTGCGCTATCGCCATCGTCTGTGCGCAGCTTTGGGTTGCATAGCGTACTTCATCGCGAGCGCTGAGACTGATCAAGGCCAATTGAGCCGAGTCAATCACATGAAGCGCCTGTTCCGCTGCCAAGGCAACGTTGTCGACGAGATTTTGTCGCACCACTTCACGGTCATGCGCCAAGCGGGCATAGGCTTGAGCAAAGCTGATTAAGAACACAGGGATTAAGGTGATGGCCAAAACAAAGAGCAACAAGCTACGCACTGACCGCCTGCCAATATAGGCGACAAGGCGGGTGATGAGGTTGCTAGCTTTTGGGGTCAAGGCGCTCGAGTTCCTCAAAAATACTAGCACTTGCTTGCGCCCCGGTTGGCCGTTCGCCACCAACTTTGACTTGGCGAGTTTCAAGAAACTCACGCAAGGCAATCCTCCCGCGTGCGACACGACTTTTCACGGTTCCCACCGCGCAACCAACAATCACCGCTGCCTCTTCATAAGTGAACCCACCCGCTCCAACAAGCACAAGTGCCTCGCGTTGTTGGGCTGGTAAAATCTGCATCCCCGCCGCTAACTCTGCAAGCTCCATGTAGCCGGGTTGCGATGGTTCACAAACCAAGAGCCTTTCGGCAGCGTCTGGATCCCATGGAGCGACGCGGCGCTGTTTCCTGCACCACGAATAGTAATGATTGCGGAGGATTGTAAACATCCACGCCTTAAAATTGGTATTCGGAAGATAACTTCCGCGCGCCGCCCACGCTTTGGTCAGCGCCTCTTGCGCCAGGTCGTCGGCCAAATCAGCGCGACCGCACAACCCTCGCGCAAAAGCACGCAGGGCAGGAATGATCGCGACAAGCCTATCTGAAAATGCCGTCGGTGGACCGTCTACTGATGCAATGTCATGATCCCCGTTTGGCAGTGGGTCGTCGCTGTTTAGCCGATAGCGTACAGCAGTTAAATCGGTCATGAACCATGCCCATCGGTCGAACTGTTTGCATCAGTGGAGTTTTGGATCGCCGTGGTCCCCACTTTTTGCCCCAAGGTTTCGTCGATCTGGCCGAGCAAGGCTAAGAAGTCGGCGGGAACCGGCTCATCTAAAACTGAATCATATAACTGCTTAAGACCGAGAACAATTGGGTCCTCTCCCAGATCAATGACTTGCGAGGCAACAACATTTTCATCGGCTCTCTCAGTTTGGGTTGTCACGTTTACATCCTATTGTTCATCACGGTCGTCGGACGATTTAAGTATGGAATT
>JAYSRI010000515.1:0-2514 GCA_043721175.1 Alphaproteobacteria bacterium | reverse complement strand
ATCTCGTAGTCATTGCGTGTGTCAACCAGGACTATTTCAGGATCAGCGATCAGAGCGTTCCACATTTTAGGCGCTACATACGTGCCGACTTGCACGTTTGGGTCGGCTTTTGGCGCGCGTAACGTCACGATTTCACGCTTTAACCGTACCTTCATTCGAACGAACGGGTTCTTGTCAGCAGGCGCAAATTTGACCTCGGCACCGTGGAAGCGACCAGCAAAAATCGGATCATCCATTAAATAAAGCACGAATGAATCAATAGCGTCCTCCGCGCCCGAAAACGTGCCGTTGATCCCTTCAGGCGCCAGCAAAAGGACGCCCAAAATACCCAATTGTTTGGCGGTGGCGCGCACGTCCAAGCGCAGCTCTTCAAAGTCAGGGCAGGGGGCGAACTTATAGAGGGCGCAAACCACAATGTTCTTGTTAGGCAGTCGCATAGTTCGCGCCATAGCAAATTCAAGAATGATTGTGCAGTGCACAAGCTGCAATAGGCTCCGTAGTGGGTGATTGTCTGCATCATGATTGAACCAGCGACGGCGTTGGTTGGCAGCCCTATGATGTAAAAACCGAAGCAACCCGTTACAACCAAAGCGTGGCCCAAGCGTTAAACCTCAAAAGGATGTTGCCATGAAATTGGAACCAGTCGGCCACGATCTCGTCACCACTCTGATTTTGTCCAGTATTATGGTAGCGATTACGGTGATGACGCATTTTTTTGGCCTGACCGTGTTGATCAAAATATTAGGCAAACGCCAAGGTGGCAGACTTCAGAAAGGCCAACATATTGCGCGGCGTATGCTGACGATTATGTTTGTGGTGTTTGGCCTTTTTGGTGTCCACACGATTGAGATTTGGTCTTACGCGGCGCTCTATCACTTCGTGTTAGCCACCATGACAGACTTTGAAACCGCGCTCTATTATTCTACCGTGACGTTCGTTTCGCTTGGTTACGGCGACGTGTTATTGCCAAAGCAATGGCGCTTAGTGGGAGCGATTGAGGCGGCCAACGGGGTGATTTTGCTAGGGTGGTCAACGGCCTTTTTGGTGACGGTTATCAACCGCTTGCAAGCGCTCGAACATGACTGGCTGGATCGGTAGGGGGGCAATCCTGTGTTACACCGAACACTGGCGCTGGACCCTTTCAACTTAGACGCGGCAAGGGTGCCTTCAAACTGGGTTTTGTATCAAATCAAGCGCCTAGTTGTGATGTCGTTAGCAGGCACACAGACTTCAACGGCTTGATTTCGGGGTAAAATTTCGACTGGTTTAAGCGCAGAAAATTGCCCGACATCTGGGCCTTACATCTGGGAACGGGCATCTGGGAACGGGCATATCAACGCTACAATAAAAGGTGTCCTTTGCCCTCTTTATAACGCGTTTCACGGCCACTTACCGACTTAGGACTGTATCACTTCTTAAAACTACCTTGACGATGTTAGGGGGGGGCGTAGCCTTTCGCATCAAAACGGGGGATTTGAGCAATGAACGAGCTTACAGAAACCAACCAATCGGAACGAATGTCCGTCGCTGTAGCGGCAGTTGAAACGTCGGCTGTATCTCTTGTCAGTTGCCCTTTCTGTGACGAACAAGTATCCATCAACGCCAAAAAATGTAAACATTGCGGTGAAACAATCGACGTTGCTATGCGGAAGGCCGAAGAGGCACTACGTGCCACGAAATCACACGCACAAGTTGCCCCTCAAGTCTTCATGAACGCCGGAGGCGGTGGTGGAGCATCAGGCGGAGGTTTTCAGCAATTGCGGCCGTGGGGTCATGGTGGTCATATCATAATGTCAATTTTGACATTGGGTATGTGGCTCCCTGTTTGGCTATTATTATTTGTGATTAGGAATAAATCGATTTACTTTTGAGACTTGCCTATTCGTTAACCCCAACTTCAACTTTGCCATTTGGGCTGAACTGAACGTTGGTTGACGCAAAGCTCAAGCCGCAATTAATGGTTCAATCGCCCTTACATCACTATTGGCTGTTGCCGCCGCTACATCAAAGTTGACCTGCATATTCATCCAATAATTTGGCGTTGACTGGAATGCGCGGGCAAGTCGAATGGCCGTGTCAGCCGTCATGCCGGTCGTGCCTTTAATGAGGCGTTCGATGCGCGTGCGAGGCACTCCCAAACGTTGCGCCAACGCTATTGCCCCGATACCCAAGGGGTCGAGGTAGAGTTCTTTTAGAACTTCGCCGGGATGCATCGGTGTCTTGAGCAAGCTCATAGTATTCTCCCTCTTAGTGGTAATCGACTATTTCCACGTTGGCAGGGCCATTCACGGTCCAAACAAAGCAGATACGCCACTGTCCGTTTATCCTGACGCTATGCTGTCCGGCGCGACTGCCACTTAGTTCCTCTAAATGATTGCCGGGCGGAAAGCGTAAATCACTTAAGCTCAAAGCAGCATCAAGTGCAGTCATCATAGCCTTGGTTCGTTTAACTAAATCACTCGGAAAACCTTTGCTATATCTACCAAGCATCGCGTTCGAAGATGCTTTGCCTTT
>JAYSRI010000514.1:0-2518 GCA_043721175.1 Alphaproteobacteria bacterium | reverse complement strand
TTTCGCTGAGCGCGGTGAGGATGAGTTCCGCGCAGGTGAACGGCGGGTGATTGCCCGCATTCTGGACGATCCACCTCATATTTTGGCGACGGGTGGCGGGGCCTTCATGAATCCTGTAACCCGCGTGGTGCTACGCCAGCGGGCCACCACAATCTGGCTGCGCGCAGATTTGGATACTTTGGTCAAGCGCGTATCGCGTCGCGATGATCGACCGTTGCTGCGCAATGCAGATATCCGCGCGGTGATGGCTGATTTGATGGAGACCCGCTATCCTGTTTATAGCGAGGCCGATATTATAGTGGAAAGCCGTGAAGGCCCGCACAATCTGACTGTAGACGCCGTCATTTCTGCCTTGCGCGCACATGGTGAGCTGGAGCTGATGACGTGACAGGAACTGTTAAAGTTGAGCTGGGTGAGCGTGCCTATAATGTGATGATCGGGCAGGGCCTGTTGGCGCGTGCGGGTAGTTTGATCGCGCCTTTGTTGAGCCGGAAACGTGTCGTGATCGTGTCTGATGCGACACCGTGGTCAATTCATGGTGCTGCATTGGTAGCAAGCCTTGCGGCGGCAGGCATCAGCCATGATCTTATTCAAATAGAGCCAGGCGAAGCCAGTAAAAGCTTTGCCTCGTTACAGCGCGTGACCGAAGCATTGCTGGCATTGGGGGTTGAGCGCAGCGATCTCGTGATTGCCTTTGGCGGCGGCGTCACAGGCGATTTAACGGGCTTTGCAGCGGCAGTGACCAAGCGCGGCATCGACTTTGTGCAAATCCCGACGACGTTATTGGCGCAAGTTGATAGTAGCGTGGGCGGCAAGACGGCGATTAATGCGAGCGCTGGCAAGAACCTTATCGGCGTGTTTTGGCAACCCCGCCTCGTGCTGGCTGATCTTGACGTGCTAGCGACCTTGCCACCGCGCGATATGGCGGCGGGTTGGGCTGAGGTCATCAAGATTGGCATGATCCATGATCGCGACTTTTTTGACTGGTGCGCCGCAAATTGTGTAGCGGCTCTCGCTGGCGATACCGCTGCACTCGGTCATGCCATCAAATCCGCCGTGCAAGCCAAAGCTAATATTGTAGCGCAAGACGAGCGTGAAGGCGGTGTCCGTGCTCTGTTGAACCTTGGCCATACATTTGGGCACGCATTTGAAGTGTGCGCCCTATTTGACGAGAGCGTTTTGCGTCATGGCGAGGCTGTGGCCTGTGGTATGGCGATGGCGCACCGTTTCTCCGCCAGCCTTGGCCTGTGCGATAAAGAAGATGCGCACCAAGTTGAAGATGCACTCGATAGCGCAGGTCTCGCCGCTTTCCCGTCCGATTTGCCGGGCGGCCCGTGGGACGTGGACGCGATATTTGAGGCGATGACGCATGATAAAAAGAATGAAGGCGGCAATCTGACGCTGATCTTGACCAAAGGCATTGGTGAGGCCTTCGTGCAAAAGCGCGTGGATGGTGATAAGGTGCGCGCATTCTTGGCGCAGGATTTGAAACGATGACGATTGACCCCACCGTTGCTATTACCGCGATTGCGGTAGCGGTGCTCATTGCGATGTCAGCATTTTATTCGGCGGCTGAGACCTCCATTACTTCCAGCTCGCGCGCGCGCATGTTTCAGCTAGAGAAAGAAGGCGATAAGGGCGCGGCGCGGGTCAATAAGCTGATCCAAAAGCCGGATCGTTTGATCGGCTCGCTGTTGTTAGGCAATAACTTTCTCAATACGCTTGCGGGCGCTTTGACCACCGCCCTCATGGTACAAATGTTTGGGCAAGCGCCAACAACGATTATAATTGCGACCGCCGTTGTGACCGCAGTTGTGTTGATTTTTGCAGAAGTGATGCCAAAAACCTTCGCCTTTGCTTATCCTGAGGATACAGCGCGCTGGGTTTCACTGCCTGTCAAATGGTCGGTGACGTTGCTAAACCCGATTGTTACAGCCGTGCGTTGGATTGTGCGCTCAACGCTTCAGATTTTTGGGGTAAAGCTGGACCGTGTTGCCGACGAAGATGCAACAATGGAAGAAATTCGCGGCGCGATCGAGCTGGGTAAACATGAAGGCAGCGTCGAAAAATCAGACCGCGACCGTGTTGCTGGTGTGCTTGATCTCGATGAGCTGGACGTGTCTGACGTCATGATCCACCGCAAGAACATGAAGACAATTGACGCAACTCTGCCCTCGCGTGAGATCGTCAATCAAGTCCTGCAAACGCCTCACTCGCGCATTCCTTTGTATGAGGGCGATCAAGAGAATATTATCGGCGTGCTGCACGCAAAGGATTTGTTGCAAGCCATTGCCGATGCGCAGGGCGATATGAACGACATCGATCTTAAATCCATCGTCCGCGATCCGTGGTTTGTGCCAGACACTACGACGTTGAAGGAGCAGCTAGAAGAATTCCTCAAACGCCGCAGCCACTTTGCTTGTGTGGTTGATGAATACGGCGCGCTGCAAGGCTTGGTAACTCTGGAAGACATCTTGGAAGAAATTGTTGGCGACATTGTTGACGAGCATGACATTGC
>JAYSRI010000513.1:0-2519 GCA_043721175.1 Alphaproteobacteria bacterium | reverse complement strand
CTTGGAAAATTGCCACGGCGTCGGCACCGAAAGCTGAAGCCGCCACATCGGGGGCTAAGCCGATGACCTTTGTACAGGCGGCCTTGTTCCAATGGGTGAACCCAAAAGCATGGACGATGGCGCTGGGTGCCGTGTCGGTTTACGTACCTGCTACCAATCCAATATTGGGGTTATTTTTGGTGGCAGGTATCTTTGGCGCAATCAACTTACCGGTCGTCAGCGGTTGGGCGCTGATGGGCGTGCAAATGCGGCGTTTCTTACAAGACCCTGCGCGGTTGCGGATATTCAACGTGACGGCTGCATTACTTCTTCTGGCCTCACTTTATCCGGTGATTTTTGACAGTCATTGAGACAGCAGCAGCCCAATAGTTTAGCGCTCTTTCAACAGTCGATCCAGATAACCGCGTTCTTGACCATCGCGATCAGCTTCTCCTTGGCGGCGGCGCAATTCTTCCCGCACATCGCGCGCACGACGCTTTTCAACTTGGTTGGGCACCTTTGTTGCGCGTCCGTCGTCGCGGCCGGGCAGCGTTCGACCAAGGGGGTCTTGCTCGCCTTGGCCTGCATTCGACGCCTCGGCTTGGGCTGCTTGTTGCAGGGCCTGCTCCGCGCGGTTTTGCGCTTGAGCTGCACCAGTCAAGTCGCCCCGGCGTAGCGCTTCAGCTGCCTCGCGCATTGCTTGCGCAGCTTGATTTTTATTGGCCTGAGTTTGTGCTTGCGCCCCTTGGGGAGGGCCTTGGCTTGACTGTTGTGGTGCAATTTGATCCGCGAGGTCTTCTTGGCGTTGGGCTAGATCGGGAGCGGGAGCACCTTGGTTTTGCGCGTTGCGGCCAGCTGTTTCATCGGTGAGATCACGCTGCTGGCGCATGGCTTCATCGAGCGGTCCAGCACCATTTTGACCATTTTGAGCGCCCGACTGTGGCTGGCCGTTGCCGTTCCCCCCTGATTGAAGATTTTCCATCAATTCAGCGAGCTTATCCAATTGATCAAGCGCATCTTGGCGTGCACCTGCACCGCCTGATTGTTCGAGGTTGCGCAACATATCGTCAATATCGCCGCCTGACACGCTATTGCCGCCGTTGCCGTCGCTTTCCCCTTGTGCTTGGCCTTGCTGGGCCAGCTCATTGAGGCGTTCGCCAATCGCTTCGCGCATTTCTTGGGTAAGCTGTGAAATTTCTTCGTCTGATGCACCGTTTTTGAGCGCTTGCTCGAGGGCTTGACGTGCTGCAGCAATTTTCTGCTGTGCGGGCGTTTGATCGGCTACTTCTGCTTGAGTTGCCATCGCCCAGAGTATGGGGGCAACAGCGTGGGCGTCGTCAATGTTACGGGCAAGCGCCAAACGTTCGCGCGCGAATTGGAGCCCAAGGACGCCGCTTTCGGTCAAGCCTGTCAGTTTCATCGCATCAAGTGTTGCACTCAGCATAGCCGCGGCACGAGAAACGCCCTCCGGGGCGCCCAATAACCGCTCGCTTAGGTCAAGTTTTATTGGTAGGCCGGTCTCGGGATCACTTAGGGTGGCGTTCATTGGTGGGCGGGCCTGATAGGGGCGTGCCTCGCGCAGTATCAGCAAGCGTTGCTCTTGTAGCGCAGCGCCAAGGGATGATTTCCAAGTCAGCTTTGGTAAGTCGAGTTGCGTTGGTATCGAGGCACTTTCTTGACCAAGGCCGTCGCGAACGACGATTTCGATAGTCACAGCTTCGCCTGTTAAGACGTGATCGCCAACATCAACAAACACACGCCGTGCACCGTCTTCATCGGCCTCGCCACCCATATCGACAGTCGTTTCAAACTGGTTGTGTCCAATCAAGCCCACGGGTGGTTTAAGCGCTTTCACCCGCAAGAATGCCCGCTCAATTCCATAGTCGTCGTCGGCACGAAACGAGACGTCCAAACGCCCTCGAGAATCAATTTTAATGGCTTCCGCACTAGCCAATGTTGGCGGTGAATCAGCAACGATATGGATTTGCCACGCCGCACGCGCTCCAAAGCGGTTGAGCGACACACGCGCTGATTGATTGATCACTTGGCTTGCCGTCCAAGCCTCGCCCCGTTCGCGCTGCATGGCGGTGGTTTTGCTGCCAACGCGCAAATTTGGCACACCACGCGCACCATCCATGCGTGCCACAATTGTGCTGCCTGCTGGCAAAGATACGTTTAGATTGTCGCGCGTGAGCCGCACTATTGGCAGACCGGTATAGTCCGGCGGTTTTGCCCACGCGTCTAATACAAGATCGCCGTCGCCCATAATAGGCGATAGGTCAAACTGCAAAGCGCGCCCGGCAGCTTTGGGTTGCCAAAAACACAAAGCGAGCACGAAAGCCAGAGCCAAGATTTTAGCACCGTCCTGCCAAGTCACAGGGGGGTTTGCCGCTTTTATAAGACCTGATGCGGCGGTTTCCAATCGTTTTTGATGCCAAAACCAGAGCGCCAAGTTGCCCTGAATTGGGCGGTCATTTGCGGAAGTAAGGGGGGCGAGTTCACTTATGCCTGCTTCTAATTCAATACGTGAAGCCGCTTGG
>JAYSRI010000512.1:0-2523 GCA_043721175.1 Alphaproteobacteria bacterium | reverse complement strand
CCAAGATCATGAAGGACGACATGGCCAACATGGGGCCTGTGCGCCTGAAAGATGTCGATGGGGCGCAATCGGCCATGGTTCAGGTGGCTAAAGATTTGGCACAAAAAGGCGAAATCATGCTGGCAGAAGGAGGGCGTGATGATGAACTCATTTACTAATCCTGCTGCCATGCGCGGTGCTCACAAACACGATTTTGAACCTCTGTTTGAAGGCCGTGGTGCGCACGCGCCATCAGGTGCGCCAACCCGCCGCAAAATTCTGTCCGAGGACGATCTCGTCGCCGCAAGTCAAGAAGGCTTTGCGCAAGGCGAGGCTCAAGCCAATAGATCGCTGGATCGCAGCGCAACCGAATCTTTGCGCGCCATTGCAGGTATGATGCAAATGATGTTGGGGCGACTGAGCGATGAGGCTCAAAGCTTGCGGCAAGATGCGTCCGATGTCGCCATCGCAGCGGCGCGCGCGGTTGCTGGCGCAGCGCTCGACGAGTTTGGACCTGAAGCGATCACTGACATCGTGGGCACTGCAGTTAGCCAGTTGCGCGAAACGCCGCGTTTGGTTGTCCGGGTTGCACCCGCTTTGGTCGACAACATTGAACAGCGTCTGACGCTGTGCGCACGCGAAGCAGGCTTCAATGGTGAGATTGCCGTGCGAGCTGATGAGCATGCCAGTCTTGGCGATTGCGTGTTGGATTGGAGTGACGGCTCCATCACTCACAACCGCGCAGCAGCCTTTGAAGCTATCGAACAGGCCGCGCAAAAATGGCTAACTTCCGCCCAATCCGAGGGCTTCCAAATTGACATGTTTCAAAGCTGAGGACGCCGAATATGGACGACAACTTAAACAGCTATGATATGCCAGACCTAGCGGAGCTGGAACCATTTGAGGGCCCCGCCGCTGTGGTTCAGGCACCCCAATATTCGAGGTCTGCAACGGACTTGGCACCGGTGTTTGACGTTCCGGTGCACATTAAGGCGGTCCTAGGTCGCGCCACGATGGATGTTGCGTCATTGTTAAAGCTATCGCGCGGCTCGCTCATTGAGCTTGATCGCCGTGTTGGGGAGGCCATCGACATTTACGTCAATAACCGCCTTGTCGCGCGTGGCGAGTTAGTGGTGGTCGAGGAGCGCTTGGGCGTCACCATGACAGAAATCATCAAAGATAATGACGCGAATTAATCAGGCCAGCCTGACAGTCGAGAACTAAAATTGGCGCTTTGAGCGCAAGGAGACAAGCAATGCGTGTGTTGATCATCGGCAATATGAGTGGACAGCTCGCTGTCGCCTCAAAGATCGCGATGGATCGCGGGGCCAAGGTGTTTCAAGTTGATACTATCGCCCAAGCGACACATGCGCTGCGCAATGGCAAAGGTGCTGATTTGTTGCTGGTTGAGGTCGGTCACGATATTGCAGCGTTGATCGCGCAAAACAAAGCCGAACACATCATCGTGCCTGTTGTCGCGTGTGGGGTTTCCACTGATCCACGCACCGCAGCCAATGCCATTCGTCAAGGCGCGCAAGAATTCTTGCCTTTGCCGCCAGATCCCGAATTGATCGCCGCAGTCCTGGCGGCCATCGCCCAAGATAATCGCCCAATCATTGCCCATGATCCCGCGATGAAAGCCGTCATGGCGTTGGCCGAACAAATCGCCCCATCTGAAGCCAGCATCCTGATCACTGGGGAAAGTGGAGTCGGGAAAGAAGTGATGGCGCGCTATGTCCACCAAAAATCGCGCCGCACTGATAAAGCGTTTATTAGTGTCAATTGCGCCGCCATTCCCGAAAACCTGCTTGAGTCCGAGTTATTCGGTCATGAGAAAGGTGCTTTCACTGGAGCCATTGCCCGGCGGATTGGTAAATTCGAAGAAGCCGACGGCGGCACATTATTGCTAGACGAAATCAGCGAAATGGATGTGCGGCTACAAGCTAAACTTTTGCGCGCCTTGCAAGAACGGGTGATTGACCGCGTTGGCGGAACCAAGCCTGTGCCGGTAAATATCCGGATACTGGCGACATCAAACCGCAATTTGCAAGAAGACGTGCAGGCGGGCAAGTTTCGTGAAGACCTCTATTATCGTTTGAACGTGGTCAATTTGTGCTTGCCGCCTTTGCGCGAACGTCCTGCAGATCTGGCAGCGCTAGCGACATTCTTTGTTAAAAAATATGCAACGGCTAATGGTATGACGCCAAAGCCAATTTCACCCGCCGCCATGCAAGCCATCGCGTTAAACGGGTGGCGCGGTAATGTCCGCGAGCTTGAAAATGCCATGCACCGCGCGATTTTGCTCGCAGGTGGGCCCAGCATTGAAGCAGGTGACATCTCCACACCAAGCGGCGCGTTGGCAAGTGCGGCTCCTGTCGCGGCATTTGGCAGTGTTGCGACACATGTCACCCATGCAGCCAATAGCGCTACCAACGCGGCACAGGGCCTGATTGGCCGCACGATTGAAGCGGTTGAGCAAGAGATGATCCTCGATACTCTCAAGCATTGTTATGGTAATCGCACACATGCCGCTCAAATTCTTGG
>JAYSRI010000511.1:0-6365 GCA_043721175.1 Alphaproteobacteria bacterium | reverse complement strand
CTATGCCGAGTGTAGACCTCGCCAGTGTATGGACATGGGATGGACAGGCGGGCGCTTTAATGGCTGTCAAAAAACCCCGCCAATTGCCACTTGATCTGATCCTTGGTGCGGCCAGCCAAAAAGATCGTTTGATGGCGAACACCCTCCAGTTTGCGCAAGGCCATGGTGCTAATCACGCCATGTTATGGGGTGCGCGCGGCACTGGCAAAAGCGCGCTGGTCAAAGCTGTCCACGGCCAAATTGCCAATGAGCACGCCCGAGTAAAACTCGTCGAAGTCTCGCGCAACGATATTGCGACTGTGCCAGCCTTGGCGCAAAAGCTGGGTGACGCAGGCTGGCGCGCCATTCTGTTTATCGATGACTTGTCGTTTGAGCGCGGTGACGAGAGCTATAAAGCGTTAAAATCGGTTTTGGATGGTGGCGTTAGCGGCCACTTTGCCGACCTACTTGTTTACGTGACATCAAACAGGCGCCACCTCGTCAACCGCCCGGATGGCAGTCAAGCCGACTTCAGGCCCGATGAAACCGTTGAAGAGCAAGTTGCTTTATCCGAACGGTTTGGCCTTTGGCTCGGTTTTCACGCGATGGACCAAGCAACATGGCTGGAGATTGTGCGCACATATGCGGATGTCCTTGATCTTAAGCCCAAGGAGCGGGGCTTGGAGCGGGCTGCTCTTCAATGGGCCGCCGAGCGCGGCTCTCGCACCGGGCGCAGCGCGTGGCAATTCATTGTCGCAAGGGCGGGGCAAATGGGCCAGAGTGTGAAGCTATAACCTGTAAGTGTGGCTAGCTCGTGCACCGCGTCCAATTCGCGTTTGTGCCGTTCGCCAGCACAACACGGGCCGCATCATCGGTAATGCTCAAAACAGTCAGAATTGACTTTTCGCCAACATCGCCTGTGGACTGCTCGGGCCCTTGGGTCGCTGCAGCGTCAGGGTCGTCAAACGAAGACGTGGTGACGGTCAAGATTTTACCACTCAACGCCCAAGTACCTTTTTCGCCTTCAGCCATGTAAGTGCCATCAGAGTTGAACATCACCGCCGCACCGCTATCACATGCGCCACCTGCATTGACCCAACCACCAGAAATACTGCGCGCCTTGCCACCCGCAGCGTCTTCTTCGCGGGCTTTGGGCACATTGGACGCTGGAACGGCTGCAATTTCAGGAGCCTTCGAAGCTACCTCGGGTGGGACGACTTGAGCGACTTGGGCGGGTGGAGCAGTGGTGGCCGCTGGTGCTGTCGAAGCTACGTCTTTTGCCGCTTTAGGTTGACATGCCCCGACACCCACAAGTGCAGCAAAACAAATTGCCGTGGGCACTCCTTGAACCAAGAGTTGGTGCCAATAAGCGCCACAGTTTGATCGTAACAACATTCCTGAATTCATCTCGCTCTGTTCCCCGACTCGTTTACATAGTGGGCAAATATGTCAGCATTTGGGTTCATGCTGCAGCACGCACACGTGGCAGACGCGGCAACGGATCAACCGGACGGGTATTGTAGCGAATTTGAAAGTGCAAGCGCGGTGTCGTGGCGCGACCCGTTGCGCCAACTAGGCCGATGACTTGGCCTTTGGACACATTTTGGGCCTCACGCACATTGACAGATTGGGCATAAGCATAGGCGCTCATAAGACCATCGCTATGCCTGATGAGGACCAGCCAGCCATAGCCAGGCAATTGGTTGCCGACATAAACCACGGTGCCCGCCGCTGCCGATTTGAATGGCGCACCGGCTGGCGCTTCGATCTCAATACCGTCAAGCACGCGCAAATCACGTTTGGTGCCAAAAGTCTCAATGATGCGACCTGTTAAAGGCCATGCAAAAATGCCGACCAAATTGGGGATTGGCATATCCGTGATGCCGGGCAGCGGGATAGCGGATGGTGGCGTTAGGGGACGTTGGGTTTGGGGCAAAGTGGCCAGTTGGGTTCCTTTGGGGCTTGGAATTGCAACAGGCGGCGAACGTTGTGTGCTCCTTGGCGCGACGGCCACGCCATTCTCATCCTCGGAAGGCCCGACACTGGTTGCAGGTCGGATTTGAGGTGATAGCGGCGCATCATTTAACGCACTATCTTTGTCTGGCCCCTGAACGCCGCCTGTTTTAGTTTCAGCGCCCGGCGGAGGAACCGAAGGCGACACAGCCTCGGCATTGGTGACTATCTGGCCTGGAATAGCACCAGTTACTGTTCGGCCAGCATTGATTTCGTTTGCCAGTAAATCGACCAGATCTTGGGGCTCAAGCCCAGTTAAGCGATCAACCACCATGGGCGGCAAAATAATGCGTTGACCAATTGTCAAGGTCACGGGGCGACGCAAGCGATTGAAAACCGATAGTGAGCGTGGATCGACGTTGTAACGCGCGGCGACAGCAGGAAACGTCTCGCCACCCTGGACAACATGGACCTTCAGCGGCGGCAAACGCAAAACTTGGCCGGGTTGGATCGCATAGGGCGGCTCCAACCGATTACTTGCAATGATGCCCTGAATGGGTGCGCGTGTTCGTTCGGCAATATTAAACAAAGTCTCGCCCCGCATCACCAACGTCTGTGTTGGCGGGTTAGCCGGATCAAAATCTAATGTTCCAGGCGCAGGCTGAGCCAATAGCGGCTTCATCCCGCCAACGCTTTGCGCAGCAATCATCACGAAACAAAAAAGGAAAGCCAAAACGTGGCGCATAGATTTTGTCTGGCATAACATGGTTAATCAGAGCTTTCCCTAACTTTGCGCGAACAGCATCAAGCTAACCTTCGCGCGCAATACCAGGTAAAAGCGGCACAAATCTGACATCCATTAAAGCCTCTTCCTCAAACACCCCGTCAGGGCGTAACCGATAGCGCAAAAGCTCCTGAACGGCGCCTGCGCCAACAGGGGCCACCAAAACACCACCACTGGCCAGCTGTGCCAAATGCAAATCAGGGCGAACGGGCGTTGCGCACGTAAAAATGATACGGTCAAACGGTCCTTGATCCGCCCAACCCAAACCTCCATCGCCACATTTAGAGACGATGTTTGTCAGCTTCAGCGCCTCATGGCGGCTTTGAGCCATCCGCAGCAACGGGCGGTAGCGTTCAATGGAAAAGATCCGGCGCGCTAACTTCGACAAGATTGCGGTTTGATAACCAGACCCCGTCCCAATTTCGAGAACTTTCTCGCGGCCCGTCAATTCAAGCGCTGCCGTCATTACTCCCACCACATAAGGTTGGCTGATTGTTTGCCCGCACTCGATTGGCAAGGCCGCATCTTCCCATGCGCGTCCCTCAAAGCCCTGAGACATAAAAATCTCGCGCGGGATTGTCTCAATCGCCTGCAGGACGCCAGCGTCGGTCACACCGGCTTTGCGCAATGCCAAAACAATTTTGGCGCGAGCGTCAGTGGGCGCACTCATGGAAATGCTGCGCCTAGTGCGGGCAAGGCACTGTGCTCGGTCATATCAAGATGAAGCGGGGTTATCGAAATGCGGTTTTCATAGATCGCGCGCAAATCACTACCGACGGGTGGCTTGGATAATTTGCCGTGATAGCCAATCCAATAATAAGCGTTGCCGCGCAAATCATCGCGACGGTCAATATGATTGGTTGCCTCGTCGCGCACACCTTGAAATGTCACTTCTGTACCCGTCACATCGCCCGGTAGACAGTCGGGGAAATTCACGTTGAGCACCACATTTGCAGGCCATTTTTGGCCAAGCAAGCGCTGTATGACATCGTGGCCGTGCTCGGCGCCCGTTTGCCATGGGATAGGCTCCCCCGTTCGAAAGTTCATGGCTTGCGACAGTGCGATGGCAGGAACACCCATTTGCATCGCCTGCATCGCGACGGCAACCGTGCCCGAAACACTGGTGTCCTCGGCCAAGTTCTGTCCTCGATTGATGCCAGACAGTACCAAATCAGGCCGCGCGCCCTTCATGATTTCACCAATGCCAAGTAGCATGCAATCGCTAGGCGTGCCAGAACACGCATAACGCTTGTCGCTGATATGGCGCACGCGGATAGGTTCAGTAAGGGTTATTGCGCGCCCTGCCCCGGAGCGCTCAACCTCTGGTGCAACGATCCAAATGTCGTCACTCAGCTTGCGGGCGATTTCTTCAAGAACCTCAAGCCCCGGCGCATGAATGCCATCGTCATTGGAAAGTAAAATGCGCACGTATCTGCCCCTGCACCGGCCACAATAGAACGCCGACGGGGTTGGTTAACACTTCATGAGTGATTTGCGTAGGGGGGTTAGTCTGTGACTTTTTTCATTTTGCCTGCGCCATTTATGAAAGTCTAACGCTAGGCCTCACCTCGCCAACGCGCAAAAATCGCCGTCGGCAAAGGCCTGCCAGATCCCTGTTCTGGAATGGCCATCTCGCCAGCCTCGCGCACACCAACACGATCACCAAGCGCGGCGGACAAGCTATTGTCCAATGCCAAGAAGCTCAACCTCACTG
The DNA here is from genome assembly GCA_043721175.1 of Alphaproteobacteria bacterium. Classification (GTDB taxonomy): domain Bacteria; phylum Pseudomonadota; class Alphaproteobacteria; order Caulobacterales; family Aquidulcibacteraceae; genus Aquidulcibacter. The sequence continues at coordinate 1,935 of JAYSRI010000511.1, read as the reverse complement.
CATAAACGGTCGCCACCAGAAACAGCGCGTCATCGCTGAGCAATTGATTACAAGCCGTCAGCAATTTGCCCAAGCCTTCTTCCAGCTTCCATATTTCGCCAGTCGGGCCACGACCATGTTTGGGAGGGTCAAGGATGATGCCATCATAGCGATTGCCCCGGCGAACTTCGCGCTCCACAAACTTGAGTGCGTCGTCGACAATCCAGCGAATGGGCTTGTCTTCGAGTCCTGCCAAGGCTTGGTTTTCACGGGCAAATCCGACCGCCTTCTTGGACGCATCAACATGGGTGACTGCTGCGCCAGCCTTTGCACAAACAAGGCTCGCAACGCCCGTATAACCAAATAGATTAAGAATTTTGGGCTGAGCCGCACCCGCTTTTTTCACTCGTGCCTTGATCAAATCCCGACACCAACGCCAATGCACGCTTTGCTCAGGGAACAAGCCTAAGTGCCGGAATGGCGTACAACGCGCATGAAACGCAACACCGTCCCACGATATTGGCCACGTTTCAGGCACGCGCTTGATAAATCGCCAGCGCCCCATTTCCTCGCTCTCTTGCCCAGAAAATGCTGCGTCAAATGTCCAGTATTTTGCAGCCAGAAGGCGCGGCCATAGCGCCTGACTGTCAGGGCGCACAAATATGTAAGGCCCAAAACGCTCCAGCTTTTCACCATCACCAGAATCAAGCAGTGCATAGTCTGACCAATCGTCGGCCATTAACACAGGTGCCGACAGCTCGGGTGCCACAAGATCGGTCTTTTTAGTCACGTGCACCCCTAAACTCTTTTTGACGCCAGATCTCATAAGTTGTTACGGCGGTTGCGATCGCCAAGTTCAAACTGTCAGCGCGACCTGCCATAGGCAACCGTACAATCGCGTCACACGCCTGCGCCCAGCTATCGGGCATGCCAGATTGCTCGTTGCCCATCAACAGCACCGTTTTGTCGCCAAAGTCGGTGTCGGTGTGTCGTGTGGCCCCCTTTAGGCTGGTCCCCGCCATTGTGAAGCCATTTGCGCGGCGCCACTCATTGAAAGTCATAAAATCAGACTTGACCACGGGAGCGGCAAAGATTGACCCCATGCTAGCGCGCACAGCCTCAACAGAAAATGGATCACAACTTTCCTCCAGCAACACCACTCCCCCACCGCCGACACTATCAAGCGTACGCAAAATGGTACCCAAATTGCCGGGATCCCTGATGCGCTCAAGGGCGATGATGTAAGGCGCTTGTTCCAGATCATCCAAACACGCCAGCCGTTGCCTAAAAAGGCCAATCACCGACTGCGCATTATCGCGCTTGGCAACAGCGTCCAGCACGCGGTCGGAGACCCGCGCGACATGAGCGCCCGCCGCATCAGCTTGCTGGGCCAAGTCAAGTACGGCGGGCCTTGCTTCTGCCGCCGCAGAATACAAGAGCGAATGTAACGTCCAACCCAATGCCAAACCCTCACCGACATGGCGGGCACCTTCGGCCAGAAAAAGCCCAGACTCGGTTCGTGCTTTTTTTCGGTCAAGGGACTTTGCGAGTTTAACCAAAGTGTTTTGCGGGCTAGTAATATCGTAGATCATGGGCCCTCTTTAGCTTGATTGACGGAAAAAAACCGTGCCTGAGTAGGTTTTTGCTGTAAATTATGCGCTTTAGACGCGAGTCTGCTTGCAATTTTACTCATCTGAAAACTAAGGTAGGCCTAGCGTAAACCAGTCGTAGCCATGTGTTGATCACTACGTGTCAGTAACAATCACACTGCGACTTCTAAGATGGTGGAGAAAAAATGGAAGAGCGCAAAAGTTGTTGGCCTTGGTTATTGGCTGGATTGGTCGCATTAGGTGTGCTGGGTTGGCTCATGGGATACATGGGCAAGGGATCCGCCAAGCATATGATCGAAGGGTCAACGTCGCTGGCGCAAGAAGCTCTCGATACATCTGGGTTTAC
>JAYSRI010000510.1:0-2527 GCA_043721175.1 Alphaproteobacteria bacterium | reverse complement strand
AGGTACAATGTAAGCCAGCCCAACTATACCAAACATTATCGGCAACGTGCTAAGCATAAGTATATCAGAGAGACTTTTTGCCCCGCCCATTGCTAGGAAGACAATTGTTGCTAAAGCGAATAAAATGAAGACTTTACCCAATAACTTGACGATGGGTTTGACGATATGCTTGATGCTTTTGTCGCTGTCATGCAAGCGTTTACTTGCGAGACAAACAAAAATGCAAAACAAGCCCATTTGCGACGTCCAGCTTAGGAGGCCAAAAATTATACTTGGAATTGCGATAGCTGTAGTCGGCAAACCTCGGACTCCTGCCGAAAAAGTGACACCGAGTAACGAAGTGAAAAGAAAGTAAGCGACAAGTATTGCCGCGATACCAAGCCAATAATGTTTAATGCCGATGCGACCTTGGGTCGAGAAAAGTAAATTCATCCAATTCATGATTTTTTCTCACTCGTCTGCAATGAAGCGATTGTAAAAGGATGCGGAAAACACCATTGGTAACGGTGCGCTCTCCCTCGTGGCTGAAAAATTAAAGCATAGACTCCTAAACAAATAATCAACACAGAAAATAATTATGCTTGCCTGACTTTGCCTATGACTACGCCGACGGTCCTTATAATTGAATAGAATAGAATAGAATTACATTTGCCAAATTTGACACTGCGGTTCATGGAAAAAAGAGGCGAAAACCAATACAAAAAAAGCCTTCGCAGCCCTTTCAGAAGTTCAAGCCGGTAAAACAAAGTTCGCGTTGTACTTGCCTTCTGCTTTAGCATAGTGACTGCGGATCAACGGCCAGTCCGCGTCAAAATCACCGGATGGCATAAGCCAGCCACTAATGGTGATGATCTTGGTTTTGAAATCCAAAACAGCGAACACAATCGGCACTTTCGCCGCGTGTGCGATCAGATAAAAGCCTTTCTTCCACTCCTCAACGCATGTGCGGGTGCCTTCAGGGGAAATCGCAAGAATCACATCGCTGGCTCTTGTAATGGCGTCAGAAACTGAACCTACCAGTCCATTCTTGGCACCACGGTCAACAGGCAAAACGCCCAGTGCGCGCATGACGCCGCCAAACGGCCCTGCGACCAGACTTTTCTTGCCCATCCACTTGAGTTTCAACCGATAGGCGCCGGCCGTAACCAGCATCAAAAGCCCGTCCCAATTAGATGTGTGAGGTGCGGCGAGCAAAATTACCTTGGGCAAATCAGGCCAGTCGCCACGCATTTTCCAACCCACCAACGCCATGTAAACACGGCAAAGCCACGATGCTGCCTCGGCAGGCATGCCGCGGTAAGGAGCCCGCTTAGCGGTGTCGCCCTGAAATACAAAGTGGGTTTGATCTGGTCCAGACATGAAGCGCATATATCCTCAAGAATCATTTCCGGCTCTAAACTCGCCGTGTGATAGCGCAATAGGGCAAAGGCCCCTCGTTTGGATAGTGGCGCAGGCCCATAGGTTTCATTCCCAGCTTCATCATGATTGCAAGAGAAGCCGTGTTTTCAAGTTCATAGACGGCGACAATCGTCTGAATGGCGGGCTGCTCCCACCCCCAAGCGAGCAGCGCACGGCTTACTTGCGTTCCTATTCCCTGCCCCCACGCTGCTTTCTTAAGCCGATAGCCAAGCTCCCAATCACCACTCTCGTCCTTAAAGGGCCGCAGGAAAGCCCAGCCCATAAACTCGCTCGTTTCACGCGAACGGATCACCAAGACTGGCCGCTGATCAGCGGTGTGTAAGACTTTCAACCAATCAACTTGGCGCTCGCCGCGCGGCGGTGTTGGGCCGACATAGCGAATGACATCTGGATCGTCGTCGAGATCAAGGAGATCGTTTAAGTCTTCGGGGGCGCGCAGTCGTAACGAAAAGCGGGGCATAATAATGTTTATTGGCAACACACTCATCTGATTTGAGTAGTTTGCTCGGGCTGTTATGTCGAGTGTCGCCCACACTTTTGTGCCAATTGCGCAACAACTTCCATTACAAGTCGGGAAAAAATCCTTGTATTTCTTGACTTTGCTACCAACCGCGTGCAGACCGCGATTACAGGAGCCAACCACCCAAGGGGGTGCTTGGTAAGTCGCGCCACATTCGGCGCCACGCCGATGACTTAAGCGAGACACTAAAACATGACTGACGAAACCGGGACCCCGAACCCTGAGAAGAATGGGTCTGGCCCGATTACCGAGACGCCCGAAGGCGTTACTTTTGCCGATTTGGGCCTTTCGGCACCACTTTTGAGCGCGATTGCCGATACTGGCTACACCGTCCCAACACCCATCCAGTGGAAAGCCATTCCTGAAGTCATCGCCGGACGCGATGTTTTAGGGATCGCGCAAACGGGTACGGGCAAAACCGCCGCCTTTGTGCTGCCGATGATTGAGCGTTTATCGCAAGGTCGTCCACGCGCCCGTATGCCGCGCACTTTGATTCTCGAACCAACCCGCGAGCTGGCAGACCAAGTTGCTGAGAACTTTCGCAAATATGGCAAGAACCACAAGCTGACGATGGCTTTGCTGATTGGT
>JAYSRI010000509.1:0-2527 GCA_043721175.1 Alphaproteobacteria bacterium | reverse complement strand
CGGGCATTGCGAATAAGTGCTTTGGCCGATGATGTTTCAGCTTGGACAAAACGTCAGCAGCAAGCCAATTCGCGCCTCGCCACCCTAACCACTGAGTTTTCCTCAGCTCAAGCACGCAAGTTGGCCGCTTCAAAAGCGCCCAGTGATATCGAGCTGCGCGGCCGTGACATCATAGCTCAAACGCCCGCTGCTCAAGCCCGAAAAGCCGCAGCCGATGACGCACTGGCCCAATTGGAAACCGCCATTCGTGCTAGTCGCGACCAAGCGCGCTTGGCCCAAAACGCACTAGCCGATTGCCGCGAAGCGCGTGCCCTTGCCCAGACCCGTCATGAGGCGGAGGCGACGCGCCTTGAAGAATTGGCCGAGGATATTCGCAGAAACCTACAAATCGCGCCGCAAGACTGCGAGACCAAAGCGCGCGACGTGTTGGGCGCGACATTTGATAGCCTGGCCGTTAGCGCGGGAGAGAGCCGACTTGGGAAGTTGCTTTATGACCGCGACGCTCTGGGTGGGGTCAATTTGCGGGCCGAAGAAGAGGTAGTTGAGCAAGAAACGCGTTTGAATGCGCTGATTGCCGATAAAGATGACCTCAACGCTGCGGTTACAAAATTGCGCGGCGGAGTTGATCAAATCAATGCGGAGGGTAAAACACGCTTGGTCGCAGCCTTTGACGAGGTACACAAACACTTCAAAGTGCTGTTTGCAGCCTTGTTTGACGGTGGTGTTGCAGAACTTCAATTGACCCACAGCGATGATCCACTTGGCGGCGGCCTAGAAGTTTACGCGTGTCCGCCGGGCAAAAAGTTACAAAGCCTGACGTTGATGAGTGGTGGCGAGCAGGCACTGACGGCCTCGGCCCTGATATTTGCGGTTTTTCTGTCGAACCCTTCGCCGATTTGCGTGTTAGATGAAGTGGATGCGCCGTTGGATGACAGCAACGTAGACCGCTATTGCCGTTTGCTCAACGAAATGCGCGAACGTACCCAAACCCGCTTTATCATTATCACGCATCATCCAATTACCATGGCCCGCATGGACCGCCTGTTTGGCATCACAATGGCCGAGCGCGGGGTCAGCCAAGTCGTCAGTGTTGACTTGACCCGCGCCGAAGAACTCATTGCTAGCGCGTAAGCCTGCACTCGCCGACACTCACAAAACTATATTGATATATCCTTTCGTGCGACAAAATTGTCGCAAAGCAATAATTTACCTGTTTACATCGTGTGCAGGCCCGCCCTACGCACGATTTCACACAGTAACCCCACTTGTCATAACAAATCTTGCTCGTATCGGTGTGGATGAGTTTTGCTAAGCTAAACTCTCGATAAAACTAAAGTTAGGGGACATTACTTCACATGATCAACAATCGCATTAAGACAGGCACCAGTCTGCTCGCCTTGGGTATGGCTGCTTCATTACTCACCATCTTGCCACAAGCCGCATTCGCGCAAGCCGCCGCGTCCGCCGCACCTGCCAAAGCCGAAGAAGTCGTTATCGTGACCGGTACACGTCGCGCCGCACGTTCGGCAGCCGACACACCCGCACCTGTCGACGTGATTGGCGGTAGCGAAATCGCTGCCCAAGCCGATACCGATACAGCAAACCTCATCCGCAACGTGGTGCCATCCTTCAACGTGAACACGCAGGCGATTTCAGATGCGGCGACAATCATCCGCCCTGCCAATTTGCGCGGCTTAGCACCTGACCACACATTGGTCTTGATCAACGGCAAGCGCCGTCACCGTGCAGCAGTTATTGCATTTGTTGGCGGCGGCGTTTCTGACGGTGCGCAAGGTGTTGATTTGTCAACAATTCCATCGATTGCCCTCAAACAAGTCGAAGTTTTGCGCGATGGCGCAGCCGCTCAATATGGCTCCGACGCTATTGCCGGCGTGATGAACTTCATTTTGCGGACTGATCAGGATAGCTTTGAAGTTGAAGCAAAAGTCGGTCAATTTTACGAAGGCGACGGCACTACATATCAAGTGGCTGGAAACTTTGGCCTTGCATTGGGCGATGATGGCTTTGCCAACTTGTCAATGGAATGGCGCGAGTCGGACCCAACTGTTCGATCTAACCAGCGTCCTAACGCGGCGGCTCTGACGGCTGCCGGCTATCCCGGTATTCCAAATCCAGCGCAAATCTGGGGTCAACCTGAAGTGCGCGGCGATTTCAAGGCGTTCTTGAATACTGGTTACAACCTTGGCGAAGGCCGCTCAGTCTATGCGTTCGGGAGCTACGCAACGCGTTCTGCTGAAGGTGGCTTTAACTATCGTAACCCAAACACCCGTGGCGGCGTTTATGTCAGCGGTGCCAAGCGTCTGGTTCTGGACACAACGCCAAACGGGACTGGCAATTGCCCCACTCTATTCACACCAAGTCTATCCAATGCTGCGGCAGTCACTGCGGATCGTGCGGCGTTGGCAGCACTTAAAACCAATCCGAACTGCTTTGCCTTCAATGAAATCCTGCCAGGCGGCTTCTTGCCGTTCTTGAAAGGCTCGTTGCAAGACGTCGGTGGTGCTAT
>JAYSRI010000508.1:0-2536 GCA_043721175.1 Alphaproteobacteria bacterium | reverse complement strand
GCAGTTCGAAGAACGTAGCCGGGCTGTTTGGGATTGGAGGCCTGTCGTTTGAAATACGTCTATATCTTGCAAAGTGAAATGGGAGACCATTTCTACGTCGGCGTGACCAGCGACCTAAAAGCTCGCCTTCAGGAGTATATTGCGCAGGGCTAACAACTGCCCTCTAACAAAAGCGGATTGGTCTCCTTACATCCTAAAGGAGGAGACAAGGATGCCTGCAACAAACACGGCGATGCCGTCGCTTTTTATTTCACATGGTGCACCCAACATTGTCTCGAGCGACTTGCCAGCAAAGCGCTTTTTACAAACCATGGCGCAAGATTTGCCAACGCCAAAAGCCATCATCGTTGTATCCGCGCACTTTGAACACAAAGACGTCGCGGTTGTAACTGACCCTGCGCCTGACATGATTTATGATTTTGGTGGTTTTGAAGCAGCGCTTTATAGGATGATTTACAAAGCGCCAGGATCAACAGAACTTGGCGAGCGCGCGATCACTCTTCTGGCTGACGCTGGCCTCAAACCAAGCCGCATCGTGAAGCGCGGCTTTGATCATGGCTCGTGGAACCCATTGATACTGGCCTATCCAAAGGCAGATATCCCGGTTGTTCAAATCTCGGTAGACCCAACCAAGGGTGCCCGCCACCACTACAAGGTCGGCCAAGCGCTATCGCCGTTGGCAAACAACGGCGTGATGATCATCGGCTCTGGCCATATCACCCACAATTTGCGCGGCTTCTTTCATCGTGGGCGTGACCTAACGTTTGACGCCAACCTCGACAAGGCATCGGCCGCCTTTGTCGCTTGGATTGAAGCTCAAGTCACGTCCGGCAATGTCGACGCACTCTTGGAGTGGGAAGACTTGGCCCCTTTTGCGTCTGAAAACCATCCACAAACCGAACACTTTTTGCCCTTCTTCGTGGCATTGGGTGCGGGTGGTGTCCCTATGAATGCAAAGCGCATTCATCACTCAGTAGAGCAAGGCTTCTTCGCCTATGATCACTACCGGTTTGACGCGGCGCAAACCTAAAGCCGGAAACGGATTTGGTCGGCCCAAAAGCGCTCCAGTCGGCTCAGGGTTTTATTGGATGCTTCCAAGTCAGGAGTCTCGACGCCACCAACAGGACGCAAGGTTGCCGCATGGCGCGCAAACATCGAGCTAAGCTGTTCACGCAATGCTTTGCCATTGTCGGTTAAGCGCAAGCGAATTTGACGCTTGTCATGCAACGACTTGCCGCTTTCGACATAGCCAAGGTCATGCAGTTTTTTCAAATTGTAAGAAACATTGGAACCTAAATAGAAGCCACGCGATTTAAGTTCGCCTGCCGACCATTCGCTGTCACCGATGTTGTAGATTAACAATGCTTGGACAGGTGTCAAATCATCATGACCTGCACGGTCAAGATCATCCTTCACAACATCCAAAAGTTGACGGTGGAGACGTTCCACCAATGATAGTGCGCGCTGATACTCACTGACGCTTTGGTTCTCGACTGACGTATCAGTCATGTATTCTTTTGCCATACCCGCCATGATATTTCTCCGGTCGTATTCTTCGACGCTTGGAGACACATTAGATGAAAATTTCTAAGATCAAATTAAAACGGCGTTCATTGTTTCCTAAGCATGTCTATTACACCTGAGAAGTCTCGATCTGAACTATAGTTACCGACATATTTACTATAAATATCCTCTGCACTTGAACCCATAGGTGTGCTGGCACTGAAACTGCGCGCGGCGTCCATCGCAAGGCGCAAGTCCTTCAGCATTAACCCTCCGGCAAAGCCACCAACGAAATCGCGGTTGGAGGGCGCGCTTGGCACCAATCCGGCAACCGGGGCGTAAGACGTCATCGACCAATTTTGCCCCGATGATTTGGAGGCAATTTCGAAAAACGCTTGGGCATCAAGGCCCAATTTTTCGGCTAACAAAAAGGCTTCGCACGTGCCAATCATCGATACAGCCAGCAGCATGTTGTTACAAATCTTAGCCGCCTGCCCTGCTCCCGCTTCGCCTGCGCGAATGACCGCTTTGCCCATGTCGGCCAATATTGGTTGAGCACGACTAAAAGCGGTGTCGGTGCCTCCAACCATAAACGTCAAGCCGCCCGAATGAGCAGCAGTCACACCACCGGAAACAGGTGCATCGCACATGTCAAATCCAGCGTTTGCAGCCGCGGCAATCACAAAGCGGGCATCGTCAACCGAAATCGTTGAACAATCAAGCAACAAGACGTTGGCTGCAACGTGCGCTAATATGCCAACATCGCTCGTATAAGCGTCTCGCACATGGGCACCTGCTGGCAACATCGTTACGACGACTTGAGCATTGCTAACAGCGTCGGCAATACTAGCAGCAGCGACGCAGCCCTCGGACACTGATGCGGCGATTGCAGCAGCGTTGAGGTCAAATGCCCGAACGTCATGACTGGCTTTGGCAAGATTAGCCGCCATGCCGCTGCCCATGGCACCAAGGCCAATAAACGCAATGCTTGTCATGATATTGGCGTCCATTCTTGGTTGGCCGGCAAAGGTGC
>JAYSRI010000507.1:0-2546 GCA_043721175.1 Alphaproteobacteria bacterium | reverse complement strand
TTGCCGTTGTTTTGGCGCTTGCGCGTTTCTATCAAGACGCGTCTGGAGATAGGATGTGGCGGCTCAAGACACACATCATTCCGCTACTATTGCTATCGGCACCTGCGGCATTGATTATGTTGCAACCAGACTTAGGGACAGCAATCATGGTGGCAGGTGTGGGGGCCACACTGGTGATACTCGCAGGTTTATCTTGGTGGTATATCATCGCCGCCGGATCGGCGGTTGTCACACTAGCGACGGTGAGCTTTTTCTTCTTCATGCACGAGTTTCAGCGCAATCGTATTCTCACATTTATTGACCCGTCGCGCGATCCTTTGGGAACAGGCTATCATATCACCCAGTCAAAGATCGCCATCGGCTCGGGCGGCTTTTGGGGAGTTGGTTACATGCAAGGCACCCAAAGCCAACTTGATTTCTTGCCCGAACGTCATACGGATTTTGTATTTGCAATGTTGCTAGAAGAATTTGGCATGATTGGCGGGTTGTTTGTTTTGGGCCTCTACATTGCGGCCATGGCGTTTGGGATTTACATCGCGCTGGGCTGTCGCCACGTGTTTGGCAAGTTTGTAGCGGGCGGCATCACCATGTTGTTGTTCATTTATGTCGGCATCAACACTGGCATGATCATGGGCCTGTTGCCCGTCGTTGGCGAACCTCTGCCCTTCCTGAGCTATGGCGGCAGTGTCATGCTGTCGCTGATGTTCGGCATCGGCCTCGTACAAAACGCCAAGGTTTACCGCGACAAGTCGATGGGGACGGGATTTAGTGTGCGGAAGTAGGGGGGACCCGTTGAACTTGATATTTCTAATGAGCATTAGTGGTGCCGGCTACAAGATTCGAACTCGTGACATCCTGATTACAAATCAGGCGCTCTACCAACTGAGCTAAGCCGGCCCATGGGCCTTCCCGAACCGCGGAATTAGCGCAAAGTGGGATTGGTTAGCAAGAGGGGAGTGCACAAATGGCGACAACGAGACGCAGTTTGATGATAGCAGGTGGTGTCAGGGCCACTGTTGTCAGCCCGGCGCATGCAGCGCGTCGTCGAACGACTGTGCCTAAAACCTTCGTTCTTGTGCACGGAACTTGGCATGGCGGTTGGGTTTGGGCGCGTGTGGCAGATCGGCTAACGGCCATGGGTCACAAAGTCATTCGACCCACTGCAACAGGGTGTGGTGAGCGCGCGCATTTGATCACGCCCAACACAAATCTAACGACCCACGTGCAGGATATTTGCGCCGCCATTGAAGCGGAGGAATTGGAGAATGTGATTTTAGTCGGCCACAGCTTTGGCGGCATTACTATTACAGGTGTGGCTGATCGCCTTGGCGAACGGATTAAGCACTTAGTGTTTTACGATGCCTTCATTCCAACCCGTGCGCGTCCGGCTTGGGTAATGCGCGAGCCTGACGGGACTTGGCCCACGTGGTGGACGGATCGGCAGGTCAAGTTTGTTGACGGCTATAAGATGAACTTCTTTGACCACTATCCGCTCAAAATGCTGGTGCCTGAAACCGATGTTGCCCATACCGATCTGCTTAAACGTCGCTTAACCTGGCACCCAGCTGGACAATGGACAGAACCTGTTAGTTTTGCCAATGGCGGCTGGGAGGATATCGCGCGCACCTATGTTCACACCACCTTACAAACCTTTGCGCCGTCGTCGCAGGCGATGTGGGAACCGGGCAGAGGCTTAGGCTGGAACTGGATTGATGTTGCCACCTCCCGCGATGGCATGTTGACCCATCCCGATGTGGTCGCGCAGTGTTTTGCACGGCTGTGAGTGCTGCGCGCGCCAGTGTTGATGCATTGCACCCACGCTCGCTCCAGCTTAAAAGGTGAAGTAATAATTTCGACATAAGGGACGATGATGGCCGAAAGCGCATCACATGCTGCACATATAGTCGGGGCCAGCGTCAGCCAGACGCCGGTGACAGGCAATTTCTTGCTCGACTATTTGCCTATTGTCATTTTCATTGGCTTAGCCGCTGCACTGGGTTGCGCCTTTATGTTGGCCAGCCTTGTATTTGCTCCCTCCAGCCCAGACGCCGAGAAGGTCTCGACTTATGAGTGTGGTTTCAATGCTTTTGACGATGCACGGATGAAGTTTGACGTAAAGTTCTATCTAGTCGCTATTTTGTTCATCCTGTTTGACCTTGAAATCGCATTCTTGTTCCCTTGGGTTCTGGCGCTCGATCAGCTTGGGCCGTTTGGCTATTGGTCGATGATGAGTTTCTTGGGCATTTTGCTTGTCGGCTTTATCTATGAGTGGAAGAAGGGGGCTTTGGAATGGAACTGAAGTTACCTGAACGATCTGGCGCGTCACTTGTGATGCCCGATAATGTTGGCCCTATCATCCCCAATGACCCCTATTTTTCAGGCCTCTCTGATGAGTTAGCTGATAAGGGTTTTGTGGTTGCCGCAACAGACGATTTGATCACGTGGGCGCGCACGGGTTCGCTCATGTGGATGACGTTTGGCTTGGCATGTTGCGCGGTCGAGATGATCCAAGCTGCGATGCCGCGCTATGACATGGAGCGCTTTGG
>JAYSRI010000506.1:0-2552 GCA_043721175.1 Alphaproteobacteria bacterium | reverse complement strand
TGGCCCATAGTGCACCCGTCAGCGCGATATAGTTGAGGTCATGGCCGGCTGCTTTGGCAAGCGGTCCAAACTGGCCCCAACCCGTCATACGTCCAAACACCAGCTTGGCGTTGCGGGCGTGAACGACATCAGGCCCTAAACCCAATTTCTCCAGCACGCCGGGGCGGTAGCCTTCAATCAGCGCATCCGCTTTCTCCAATAATTTCAGGCAAATTTCAACATCATCCGGGTTCTTCAAGTCAAGACTGATCGAGCGCCTGCCCCGTCCGGTCACATCCTTGGCACCACCGCCAGAACGCGAACGTGGACCATCAATGCGGATCACATCAGCACCAAGATCAGACAATAACATGCCGCAAAATGGCCCCGGCCCAATGCCCTCAAACTCAACAACTTTAACCCCTGCTAGCGGACCCGACATGATGATTTCCCTGAGCCTGTGTTTTTCGCATTGTGTAGGACGGGAATAGGGCGCAGCGCAAGGTGGGAGCAACGACAAACAACGGAGCTTGAGAGTCGCCTAATCAATATTCAGGGTGGGGTGGGGGTGGGGATTGACAAACTGCTGCGTTCAGCATATCTTTGGCATAGAGTTCAATGGAGACGTCAAATGGCAACAGTACTCAATAATGATGACGCGATTTGGCTAAAGCATGTAAAAGCGGATGCAAACGCACTGGCATTATTGCGCCAAATCCCCGCTGGAACTGCGCTTCGACTTGAAGTTGAAGGCGTTGCTGGTGATTGGGTGCGCATGGCGGATGGCAAAGATGGCAGACCTACTTTGGGGCTTAAACCCGTAGGCAAAACGCTTGCCTTTTGGAAATCCATGAAGTTAAAGCGCGGCGAACATTTGGAGTTTAGAATCTTAGACCCTCGAGACAGCTATTTGGCAGATATCCAAAAGACATTGAGTGAATGGGAATCTGAAGAGGACGAGGCGGCTTTTCGTGATTTGTGATCAATGGAAAGTCGTGCTTGTCCCGTTCCCTTTCATGGAAATGCCCGCCTCGAAAAGGCGACCGGCTATTGCGATTTCGTCAAAGGCATTCAATGATGTCAACGGTCACACGATCCTTGCAATGATCACAACGGCTAAGGCCTCGACTTGGCCCAGCGATTATGAATTGCTAGAGCCGATTTCAGCGGGCCTAACGACAGGCTGCTATGTGCGTTGGAAGACTTTTACATTGCCAAATACAATGATTGTCCGAGATTTAGGCCAATTGGCACCAGCAGATCAAAGTAACATTGAATTGCAAATAAGATTGATTTTTGCCGATCCCACAAGCCAGACTTTCAACGCGCCAGCAACGTAAAATTCGCAGCCCACGGCCAATGCGGGCCACGCCGTGTTAGCTTGTCAGGCGCATGCTCCCCAAACCTACCTACGTGACCCTTCCAACTTCCATTCGTCAGCTTGTGCGCGTCAACCCACACACAAAAAAGCCGTCCGTGCCCGTTGCCAGTGGTGTCATTTGTAAGCCGAGACCCGCCTTGTGACACTTGGACAACAGACCGGCCAAGCCCGCATCGCGCACCATTTCCTTCACGCTGACGGCGCTGAAATTTGGATTGAGCGTGAGGAAGGCCGTCACGCTGTCCTCGTTTTCTTCAGGCAAAATTGAACAGGTAACGTACAGCATCCGGCCACCAATTTTCACTAAAGGAGCGCCAAGCGCCAGTGACGCGGCTTGTTCTTGTTGCCGCTTCTCAAGCGCCCCTGGACGCAACCGCCACTTGCTATCAGGTGCCCGGCGCCATGTGCCTGATCCCGTACATGGCGCATCAACGAGCACAATGTCCATTTGACCGACCAGATCGCCCAGCACGTCTGTGTCACGGCGTGGTGTACGGATTTGACAATTGCGGACGCCGGCCCGCTCGATACGTTCATGAGTATTGGCTAGTCGCTTGCTATCGACATCATAGGCATAGAGTTGGCCTTTATTCTCCATCAAAGCCGCAAGTGCGAGGGTCTTCCCGCCTCCCCCCGCGCATACATCGGCAATTTGAAGACCGGGCTCGGCCCCAGAGAGACGAGCGACCAACTGGCTGCCCTCGTCTTGAACCTCAAAACCGCCCTTCACAAAAGCCTCTTCTTTGGCCCAAGGAAAAGTTCGTCCTTGTTGCCAAGCGATTCGAATGCCGTCAGGCGATAGACTAGTTTCCAGTGCAGCAGGCGCGCCATCGTCACGTAACTTCAGTTGAGTTGACCCCAATAAATCCGCAAGTACCGTTTCACGCTTTGTTTTCAAGGTGTTGACGCGCAGGTCCAGTGGTGCCGGAGCTGCTAGTGCCGCCCCTTCATCGCCACGCTCGTCACCCAACACGCGCGCAATGCTGGCATCCAGCCATTCTGGATAGTCGCCCATCACATGTGGCGGCGCGCCAAACAAGGTCGCGCTCGTCAGAGCTTTGATTTCAGCTTCGGTTAGCGGGGAATAAGCGTGTGGTTCTTCAAGCGCATCTTTTTCAAGGCCTGCTGCATCGCGTCCAAATCCCCAACGCAGCGCCCCCAGTACCCAAGCGCGAGGCTCATCACTGCCTAT
>JAYSRI010000505.1:0-2555 GCA_043721175.1 Alphaproteobacteria bacterium | reverse complement strand
GCAATTGGGGCATTGGGCTGCGCGCCCTCTGGTAAAGTCGGGGCTGCGGGTGTCGATAAGTCAACGATCAACGCAGGCGAACGCATGCGCTGGCCGATGTCAGCAGCGGGTCGCACGACGGGTGCCGCTGGCGGCGGGGTGACGGGCAACGGGCTAGGCGGATATTGGGGCTGGCGATATTCAACCACGCGTTGGGGTTGAGCCACTGGCGGCGGGGGTGGAGGCGGTGGCGGGGGCAATGGTGGCACATACCAGCTTGGCGCGACATTTGGATTGAACGGCGAAGCGCCGTCGGCATTTGCCTCGGGAACTGGCGCACTTGGCACTTGATTCTGCTGAGTTTGACCCGCGAAAATATCGGGCAATTCTGGCACGGGTGCGCCAAGACCCGTGTCGTTTGTTGCGGTGCGGGTTGGCACCACACCACCAACGTTGCGCTCTTGCTGGCTCCTAATCATCGTCACCAAAACAACAACACCCAGCGCCACAGCACCCGCAATGCCAGCAATCATCACCCAAGGCCGATCAGGATAAGCAACGATCGGCGCGGCGTCGACTACCAACTCCTCAACCTGATCGCGGGTAACAGGTTTTGCGCCCAAAATAGGAAGGTCGTCGTATCCTGTCGTCATGGCACTGAACCCGCAGGCTTGCGCGCGCCAAACCAACGCCGCCTTGGCGATTGTGCACTGACACGCGGCGTCCGCCCGTCGCCGACCATTGCCGGCGCATCAGGACCAGCCGCAGGCTCTCGCCAACCGTTGTTGCTGACAAGCGTCTGCTCGCCACCGTTGCGCAATAAAAAGAATGGGCTCAGCCGCTCAACCACCATGGTGTTTCCGCGCATGATAAAATTCACGACGCTCTCCCCACCATCAGGCACGACGGCGAAAACAGCGGGTGTGGCTGTGCCTGGTGCCCACTCGAAGTAGGTCGATGTGCCATCATCATAGATGCGGGCGGGCACATTTTTGGGGCTACCTGAAACGGTGTAAGCGGTGTTGGTGGCGACGATGGTTGCAGGTTTTGTTTCTGGTGAAGTTGTTAAAACTTCTGGCGGGAAGATGAACTTCACGCGGTAAATGATGCTGGGGTCGCCCGGTCCTGACGGATCCTCGGCGCTGAGCTGAAATGTATAGCGCCGCTTAGTAGTGATCACCGACATATTGGTGGCGGCATCAAACTCAATCGGTTTCAGAAACAACGTGTCAGCCCGTCGATTGGGCGTAACTTGCCAGGCGAGGCTGTCGCCGATGGACACATTCTCGATGCGCTCATCGGCACCAAATTCCACGCTCATTTGATAGCCATAATGACCGCGTAACGACACCACAGCGTCCTCGGTGAACGTAACAGTGCGCACGCGCGGGTCAACAGCCCCTGATATCGGCACTTGCAACATTTGTGCCTGCACGGGCGCGCCGATGTTCACAACGCAAAAAGCCAGTGCGATCATAGACAAACGAGAGTGCGCACGCATCTTCATTGGTTTGGAAACTCCTCACCATTGGGATTGCCAGTTTTTGAAGCTGGTGCCGTAGTTGCTGGGGAAGGACTCGGCGTTGTTGGTGCGGGTGACGGGGAAACTATCCCATTGGCCGGGGTGCCATTGGTCGGAGCACCTGATACTATTGGCATAACACTTGGCATCGTCGCGGCCGGCAGAGGCAGAGGCGCTGCGACGGCGACAGGTTGGGCCGTTTCGGCATCGCGGCGATAAGTTGAAACTTGATAACCAAGTGGGTTAAAGTATCGATCTTGATCAGAAATCGGCTTGCCCGAGAAGCTATAGCCTATTGTCGCCACAAATGGCTGACGGATGCCGCCGCTCGACGGCCCTTCACTTTGCTCGGTGTCAAAGCGCACCATCGCTGAACGCGGGCCGAGCAACGTCACGCTCTTGACGGTAACTTTGACACGTGTGGTTGGCCGATAACGTTGAGCAACCCCGGCTGAATTGTTTTTATCCCAGTCGCGAGCGTATTCAGCCTCGGCACCACCTTGCGACCACATCATGATTTTGCGGTAATTTTCACGGTAGTCGGTTGCTTCAAAGCCTTCACGTGCGAGAATATATTGCACGGCAAACGACTGTGCCATTGCGTCAGTTTCACTCAGATTACCCAGATTCACGCCCCGCGTGGTTTGCACGTAGCCAGTCTCGCGATCAACGGTAATTGTGTAGGGAACCGACTGTTTGAGTGGCAAGAGCATCGCCAAAGCCAACGCTTGCAGAGCTGCAACTCCAATGGCGACGCCCGCAACGATCCACGCGGTCTTGCGCGACTGACGCAAGTTTGCATGCGTATCGTCTGCCCATGTGCTGGCCGCCTCATAATAATGCGCGCGCGCGGCGACACCATTGGGGGGCAGGCCTAAGTTTGGAGAGTTTGGGTCAGATACAGGGCTGGTCATAGCTTACTTCCATAGGCGGCGCGCAGACTATTGCCCGCAATTGGGCTGGCTTGGTTGTCGCGGCTAGCGCGTTTGGCTATCGGGTTGGAACGCTTACGACCAGTCTGCCCGAGGCGAGCGCCATTGTCAGCATAGAAGCG
>JAYSRI010000504.1:0-2556 GCA_043721175.1 Alphaproteobacteria bacterium | reverse complement strand
TGCAAAAAAGGGCGGCGCATCTTGCACCGCCCTTTTTGATGATGTTGCGCTGACCTAGCGGCGCAAACCGTGCTTGGCGAGGATTGCCAAATAACGCTCGTTGCTTTTGCCTTTGACATAATCAAGCAAACGACGGCGCAACGATACCATGGCCAACAGGCCGCGACGGGAGTGATTGTCTTTCTTGTGCATTTTGAAATGCTCGGTCAAATTAACGATCCGCTCAGTGAGGATCGCGATTTGAACTTCTGGGCTGCCTGTATCATTTGGGGTCAGGCCCGCTTCTTTGACGATTTCGAGCTTACGCTCTGCTGCTACCGACATCGTGTTTCCTTCAGGGTTAGTGGCGTTTTCAGGCGCTCACGTGAGGTTAAACACACGGATCGGTTCAAACCGTCCCGCGCGTGCGTCACCTATGGCTACGGCTTGACCATCAAGGGTCGCCAATGCAACACGGCTCATGTCTTCGCCGGATACAACACGGGGTCTTCGTTGCTTTCGCAAGCCTTCTGCCTGATCTGGAAGAAGAAGTATCCCGCGGCCTTGCCGCAGCCTGAAAGCCTCTTCATCTGTTACGGCCAGCGCCGGGATGTCGTCCAGCGCGGTCTCAACGGGCAAAAGGCTCTCGGACGCAACGTTCGTATGACACAGGTCCACCAGCTTTTCCAGTGTAATCGCTGCGCTCTCGTGAAACGGCCCAACAGCCGTGCGACGCAGCGCGCTAACGTGGCCTTCAGCGCCCAGTTTCGCAGCCAGATCGCGCGCCAAAGCGCGTACATAAAAGCCCTTGCCACAGCGACATTCGATGGTGGCATGATCAGCGTCAGGCAGGTCCACTAAAGTCGCTTCTTTGAGGAAAACGGGTCGTGCCACCATTTCCGGCGTCTCGCCGTCACGTGCCAAATCATAGGCGCGCTCACCCGCAATCTTAATGGCGGAATAGATGGGCGGCACTTGTTGGATTTCGCCGATAAACGCGGCGAGCGCAACTTCAATATCGGCTTTGACCGGGCGCACCTCGGAGGCAGCGATCACCTTGCCTTCGCGGTCTTGGGTATCGGTGGATGTGCCCCATTCAATGGTAAAGCGATAAGACTTCTCCGCCTCCATCAGCCACGCGACAGTCTTGGTAGCTTCGCCCAACGCGATGGGCAATATGCCCGAGGCGAGGGGGTCCAGTGTTCCAGCATGGCCCGCCTTCTTGGCGTCAAAGGCGCGGCGCACGCGGGTTACGGCGTCGGTGGAGGTTAGGTTCAGGCCCTTATCGAGTACGATCCAGCCACTAATGTCCTGGCCCTTCTTGCGCCGCGACATTAGTTGTCCTCCCCCGCTTGCGGGGGAAGAGTTGTGCTCGCCCCGCTTGCGGGGGAGCTGTCGCGCAGCGACTGAGGGGGGGCGTCATCCTCCACCCGCTCCAAATCCGCCCGCACTTTGGGATCATTGAACAGCTCATTCATCTTCAACGCCGCATCATAAGATGCATCCGCCAAAAACCGCAGATCGGGCGTAAACTTGCTCGCCAACGCCCGCCCGCATTCGCCGCGCAAATATTTGGACGCACGGTTCAACGCCGCCGCAATCTCTTCGGCATCATGAATGCCAAGGGCTGCCACAAAGATGTTGGCATGTTTAAGATCCGGACTCATCCGCACTTCGCCCACGGTGATGCTTTTGTCCAGCAAAGCCGGATCGCGAATTTCGCCCTTGCGCAGAATGGCCACCAAGACGTGACGGATGTTCTCCCCCGCCCGCAACTGACGCTGGGTCGGGCCAGAGGAACTATCAAAGCGTTTTGACATGATGCTACTTTCAAAGCCCATGCTGGTGTCGGCCATGCAGGGGCGAGGAGTGAGCGGCGTGCATAGCGGTTTGCGATGGAGGAAGCAAGGCCGGAGTGCGCAGCACCCGCTGCGCTTTTCCTCGCCCCGCTTGCGGGGGAGGTGGGCCGCGTAGCGGCTCGGAGGGGGGCTATGTCACCGGTTAAAAGAGAAAGATACTTTGGATCGCTTTTGGTGACGGCTCTGCCTGACCAAAAGCTGGTTTCAAGTGTCAGGTGCCTGTTTGGTGCCCTCAAGGTGCGCTTCGCTCAAGAACCTTGACCGCCCCAAACAGGCGCGCATCACGGCACAGAGGGCCGCCAGTCAAATCATGTCAAGGTTCTTAAGCGCAGCGTACCTTGACCTGATTTGGCTGGCACTTACACAATTGAAACAAGGTTTTGCGTGAACAGGAGGTTCACCAAAACCGATCGGAAGCGACTTGGCGGTGGTGAAGATTGCTGTTAACGCTAAAGTTGGCGGCAATCCACGGAAACCAAAATTCCATGCAACAAAACTATCAAGCTTTCAGCAAACGGCAGTTTGTTGTCGGGAGCAGCATAACCATGATGCTGGCGTCTGCGGGCTGCGTGTCTCCTAAAATTATCGGAGATAGTCGGCGTGTTGAACCACTTTCTCAGGAACTGCAAGAGCGGCTGTTTAAGCAAGCCGTCCCTTTCGCCGCCCATTTCCGCCGTGGCATTTATTCGCTAACTTTCGTCGCGGCCGAACACAGCAC
>JAYSRI010000503.1:0-6474 GCA_043721175.1 Alphaproteobacteria bacterium | reverse complement strand
TTTCCATTGCAGCCGTGTCGGCAGCGTCAGAACCATGAACTGTATTTTCGCCCACTGATTCAGCGTGCGCTTTGCGGATTGTGCCTTCGTCAGCGTTGGCTGGATTGGTTGCGCCCATGACTTCGCGATAAGCCGCGATAGCATTTTCGCCTTCAAGAACCTGCACAACAACCGGTGCCGACGTCATGAAATCTACCAATTCACCAAAAAATGGACGCGCGGCATGAACGCCGTAAAAAGTCTCGGCTTGAGCGCGTGTCATGTGGATGCGCTTTTGGGCAATAATGCGCAGACCTTTGACTTCGATCATCGCGTTGACAGCGCCGGTCAGATTGCGTCGGGTTGCATCTGGCTTAAGGATAGAGAATGTACGTTCGAGTGCCATGCTGGCCTCCTGTTAAAATGGGTCCATCACGCCAAGAACTTGGCGTGTCATCATCGAATGAGCCAAAGAATGGCCACTGATTGCATGGCGCGGCGTGTAGCAGCACTCGAGCGCAGAAGAAAGCCTCAAGAACAATAAACGCGGCGTACCCTCGTGCTGCGATTAATCTCAATGGACAGCCGCCCCGGTGCGACTGACTTGAGCGGTGGGTCGTCAACACGGTAGATACGACTTCCAGTGGGCAGTGAGATCGTCAAAAGATCACTTACCGTGCGCCCGACGAGGTGCTGCCATGGGCGTGGATCGCAGCGCTGTGGCGAGGGTGTAATCGCTGCCGATGCCGGTGCAGTCAGTGCAGGGGGAGAGACTGGGACAGTTGGCGTTGACACACCTTGCATTATTGCCAACGTCGCAAACGCTATGACCGTGCCCATTTTCCATCCTCACTTTGACGCCAATAAGCAGGTGCAAGGCCAGTTTCTTTGGCGCGCCGCCAATCAATCCGAGCTTGTTTCAGAGCATCCTCGTCGCGACCATCAAAAATGACAAAGATGCGTGAAACCTCTTCAACACCAGCCCAATCAGCACCATCGAGACAAAAAACCGCTGGAAACTGATTGTGGCTCTGACCGGTCTCACTTTCCAGCAAGATCGGTTGGCGGGCGTCACTCGACAGGTCCCCTGTAGCCTTCGCATGGGGTAACCACGCATTGGGTCGATATGTCCAAAGCAAATTGTCGAGTTGATCCAATCGTTCGACGCTTGGCGAGCGCACCAGTGCCCGCCATCCCCGCTCGCTGCACTTTTCGAGTAAAGGCGGCAAAGTCTCGTCCACACTTGATCGCTCCAAGTGATAGAACCAGATTTCGCCACCTCCGCTCATTTGCCGCTACGATTCAAACGCGTCGGCAACAAGTCGATTGAGCAACCTCACGCCGTAACCTGTTCCCCAGGACGGCTCGCGCGGGTCGTCATTGCCGGGCTTCCAAGCTGTGCCCGCGATGTCTAAATGCGCCCATTGCACGCCCTCATGTACAAAGCGACCAAGGAATTGCGCGGCTGTTATAGACCCCGCGCCAGCTCCACCACCGCCCGAACGCTGAACATTTTTCATGTCCGCAATCGGGCTGTCCATCAGCTTGTTATACGCGGCATTCATCGGAAAGCGCCACACAGCTTCTTCGGTGGCTAAGCCTGCTGCCGTAATCTTCAGTGAGAGCTCGTCAGAGTTCGAGAACAAGCCCGCGTGCTCGTGACCCAATGAAGTAATGATGGCACCTGTCAAAGTTGCCAGATCGATCATCGCACAAGGCTTATGTTTTTCCTGCACATAGGTCATGGCATCACACAAAACTAACCGTCCCTCGGCATCCGTGTTCAGGACCTCAATGGTCAAACCACTCATAGATGTGACGATATCACCGGGCCGTTGGGCAAGACCATCAGGCATATTTTCAACGAGGCCAACAACGCCAACGACGTTGGCCTTGGCTTTGCGCGCAGCAATAGCATGCATCGCACCCGATACAGCGGCGGCGCCGCCCATATCACCTTTCATATCCTCCATACCGCCAGAGGGCTTAATGGAGATACCGCCTGTGTCAAAGCAAACGCCTTTCCCGACAAGGGCTAGCGGCGCTTCTGAACCGCCGCCATTCCACTTCATAATGACCAATTGGCTCTCTTTGGCCGACCCCAAGCCGACCCCCAACAACGAATGCATGCCAAGCGCATACATTTGTTCTTCGCCCAAAATCTCAACTTCGACTCCAAGTGCCGTTAACGCTTGCAGACGAGCAGCAAAGGCTTCTGGATGCAGTACATTGGCGGGTTCGTTGACCAGATTGCGCGCCAACGTCACCCCATCGGCTAGCGCTTGATAATCACCAAAGGCCGCAGCTCCGGCTGGTACGTCAATGTAAAGTGTTTTGAGGCTAGGCTTTTGATCGGCCTTAAGTTGGGTCCGATACACATCAAAACGATAGCTCGCCAAGCAAGCGCCAAAGCCTGCCCGTGCTGCATTCTCCGGTGTCGCAACCCCTTCCCAGCCAGCCAGAGCGATGTCAACACTGTCTATGCCCGACATCAAAAGCGCCTTTACACCAGCAGCGGTTGCACGTTCAATAGTTGCCCCGTCGACTTTAGTTAGTTCGCCTACGCCGACCAAAACAACGACATCAAGGGAATCGCTGGGCGCATGAATGGCAAGCGTTTTACCCGAAGCGCCGTTAAAACGCGCTGCAGCAATGGACTTTGTGATTTGATTGCCACAGTTTTGATCGATCTTAGTGGCGGGCGCACTCATTGTGGCTTTACCCTCAGCTTGCCCCACAAAAGCTATAATTGCCCGAGATTTATTGAGTTCTTGGAATTGGACTTGCATGTGTCGAGGCTCCCGAAAGCGGCGTGTGCGCGGATGTTTAACAGTTTTGTTTCGAGATAACAGACAAGTAAGTGCTTCTAAAATGCGCAATGCAGTGTTAGAGGCCTTTTTACGCGAGAATCCAAACCCACGCAGGCCAACCTTCCCCAAGGTTTTCTGCTGCTAGGCACGCACCAAGAATATGAATAAGTTGCAACGCTATTATGTTAGTCAAACGCTGCCACTGTTCTTACTGATCATGGCGGGCCTAACGTTGGTTGCATTGCTCAGCCAAAGCCTATCGCAATTGGACTTATTGTTTGAGCGGGGCCAGAGTGCTGGAACATTTCTGGGTATTTCACTGCTTGCGACACCGCAAATTATGGCAGTTATCTTGCCCGTTGGTTTGTTTGCCGCAGTCGTTTCTGCCTATTCGCGCATGCATCAAGACAACGAGATCATCATTGCATACGCCAGTGGTTGGACGATGTGGCGGGTTGCAGCGCCAGCGTTTCGTTTGGCGGTTATTGCAATGTTAGTGGCTCTAGTAATCAATTTGTTCATTCAGCCTATCGCCCTTCGTGAAATGCGCGAGCGCCTTTTTGCGATCAGATCGGACTTTGCCAGCATGCTCGTCCGCGAAGGCGAGTTTCGCACCGCGTCCGATGGACTCATGGTCTACGCCCAAAAGATTGAGCGTAACGGCACTATGACTGGCCTACTGATATCGGATACAAAGTCCGCAGCAGTTCCCGTTGTTTTTATCGCGCAAACCGGCGTGATTTCTAAGTTGGAAACAGGGCCAGTTATCGTTATGAAAAACGGTTCAATTCAACGCAAGCTACCCAATGGCGATCTTGATGTAGTCGGTTTCTCGACCTACGTCTTCGAACTCGAGGGTTTCGCGGACCAAACCTTAGCGCTCTTTTACAAACCGTCTGACCGCTTTTTGCCTGAATTGGTCAAGCCAGATATGACCCATTATTGGGATCAATCCCATCTCGGGGATCTTTACACTGAAGCCAACCGGCGATTGGCTTCGCCACTTTTGTCCTTTGCAGCGGTCGCGCTCGCGCTGATGGCAGTGTTGGGTGGATCTTATTCTCGCAACGGCTATACCAAACGCATTGTGTTTGCTTCTGCTGCGTTAGTCGTCATGTTATTGGCCTTTTCGGGTCTGCTTCCGGCTGCAGCGAGCCAGCCTATTTTGGGTGCGCTGCTGTATATCATCCCTGTTGCGGTTGTGTTTTTCGCGACAACAAAAATGCGCAAACGCACGGGCAGTTCAATTGTTCGCGCAATACCGTTGAAGACGGGTACTGTTCGATCATGATTTTTTTTGGCCGCCTTGACCGCTACATTTTTTTTCAAGCTCTAGCAGGGGTAGCGGTAGCCGCCGGAGCTGTTTGTCTGGCTATCATCTTGGTTGATGTCGTTGAGCAATTGCGCAATGTCGCGGGCATTGGCGGAGCCGGTACAGGAACAGCATTAAAGTTTACGTTGATGCGCACACCGGCCATTCTGGAGCAAGCCCTGCCATTTGCTGTTTTAGTTGGCTCCATCGTTACATTCATGCGGTTATCGCGCAGTTCCGAAGTCGTCGCTATGCGAGCGTCGGGTATCTCGACATGGCGCTTTATAGGTCCGGTAGCGGTACTGGCTGCGTTAATAGGTATTTTTACCGCACTCGTCTTAGGCCCCGTCGCAAGTAGCCTTAATACAGCTTATGAAGAGCAACAAACAGCCCTGACTTTGGGAGGGGCAATCACCAACAGTCAAAATTCGGGCCGCTCGCTTTGGATGCGAGACCGTGGCCCCCAACAGCATTATTCAATCAACTTTGCTCAACGCCAATCGAGTCAGACAAGTCAATCTGGCCAGTTCACGCAAGTTACTGTGTACACATTCGCCATCGCGGATTCGGCCTTTGTCGCCCGTTATGACGCAAAGTCAGCAATTCGTGACGCAAAATCTTGGACGTTGCGCGACGTTACAGAATCGCGTGTTGGCACGCCGCCAATCTATTATCCTACCGCCCGCCTACCGCTCAATCAAAGCGCAGTGCAGAAGCCTTCGACAAATGCTGAAAGCGCTGCGCGGTCGATCCCGGTGTGGGCGCTTCCAGCAGCAGCTCGTTCGGCAGCATTATCTGGTGGATCGCCACAACGCTTTTGGCTACAATTTCACCGCAAACTGGCACTACCCGTCACCCTTTTAGCGATGGCGATTATTGCAGCGGTCCTCTCCTTAAACACCAACCGAGCCGGAGGTCGGGCAGTCATGACGGCAGCAGCAATAGGTGCTGGTTTGATCATTTATTTCGTGAATGACTTGTCAGGAGCATTGGCCACCAGTGGTTACGCCCCTAGCTGGATTGCCGCTTGGTCCCCGCCATTAACTGCGCTTTTCATTGCGATGGCCACCGTATCTTTTCGTGAGGACGGCTGATGTCAGACCATAGACGGCTATCGCAACGCTGGTTAGATAACACACGTTCGCAGGTGCTTCATGCTACCTTGCCCAATTCCCTTTTGCGAGTAATTATGTCCATGACCCGCCCGCCAATGCTGAGCGCTGCTGTGGTAATTGGCCTGTTTGGCGTTCCTGCTGAGATCAGCGCCCAAAATATTCTGCCCCGACAAGGCCAATCTCGGCCCCAGCTCCCGACTACAACTACGATAGGGCCCTCTAGTCTCGGGCTTCCAGCTGTAGCGGTACCAACTGGCGATCCGACCCTGTTAGAGGCTGACACGATTGAGCGTGGCGAAAGTGATGACATTATTATTGCGACTGGCAATGTGACATCGCGCGCACAAGGTCGAACAATTCGAGCCGACAAAATTATCTATAACCAGCGCACTGGTATTGTGAATGCATCAGGAAATGTAACAGTTCTGAACCCCGACGGTTCTTCAAATTTTGCTGACCAGCTCACGCTCGACGATGAACTTTCAACAGGTGTTGCGGCAAATTTCACGGCAAGGCTCAAGGAAAATGCGATCCTCGCCGCTGCCTCAGCAGTTAGGCGGGAGGGCGTTGGAAACCTCCTTTCGAATGTAATATATACAGCGTGCAAGGTCTGCAAAGATGGATCAAGCAAACCAACTTGGGTCTTGCGAGCGCGCCGTGCGAACCAAAACGAACAGACTGAAACAATAAATTACAACGACGTCGTATTTGAGATCAAAGGCGTCCCTGTCATTTATATTCCATATTTTCAACATGCTGACCCCAGCGTAGGGCGTCGTTCTGGTTTTCTTCAACCTAAACCTGGGCAAAGTTCACGCTTTGGGTATTTCTGGGAACAACCTTACCTTCAAGTTATTGATGCCTCCTCAGATATCACCGTTACCCCAATCGTAAGCCAATATCTGAATCCCCTCGTTCAAGCGCAATATCGACGCCGCTTTTTTTCTGGCGATTTGAATGTTGAGGGATCGTTCACGCGCGAAAAATTCTTCAAAAAGCGCGGTGAAAAATTTGGCGATTTGGAATGGCGCAGCCATCTATTTGCGCGGGCAAAGTTTGACATAAACGAGACGTGGAACTGGGGCTTTGGAGCGGAAACAGCCAGCGACGATCTCTATCTGACCCGGTATCGAATCGCATCTGATGGACAGCCACGCGGTTTGATAAGACCGCAAACGTCGCGCTTGATGTCCGAGGTATTTTTGCAAGGGCAAACTGAGAATTTGTATATTCGCTCTATCGCTGCGAGTTTTCAAGA
>JAYSRI010000502.1:0-6485 GCA_043721175.1 Alphaproteobacteria bacterium | reverse complement strand
CCGTCACTGACAAGGATGCTGCCCTTACAGGCAAAGCAGTGTGGACAAGTTGGCTTTGTTTCTGTATGTCCCACGTCTAACTTTTAATTGGTTGGGTGCCGTTTTGGTGCCCGGTCGCCTAACAACTTATTGGGGGCTCCCCTGACTCAGATCCTTGTGCGTGACAACAACGTCGATCAAGCGTTGAAAGCACTGAAAAAAAAGATGCAACGCGAAGGTACCTTCCGCGAAATGAAGCGTCGTAATCATTTTGAAAAACCATCTGAAAAGCGTGCGCGCGAGGATGCAGAAGCGGTGCGCCGTATGCGTAAACTTCAGCGTAAGCGTGCGCAGCGTGAAGGTCTGATCCTCACCCGCTAGTTTTCTTGGTCTGCTGATCAAGCATTCACCGCCATGGGGCTTTCCCTGTGGCGGTTTTTGTGTTTGTGGCTGAGTTTTGCGGCAATATTTTAGAGAGGAATACGATGCCAATGGACATTCTACCAAGCTCTGGTCGCTTCGAAGGCAGGGTTCATCAGTTATCAATTCGGATTTATTACGAAGATACTGATATGACGGGTATTGTTTATCACGCGAATTATTTGAAGTATTTTGAGCGTGGGCGTTCTGATTTCCTGCGCACGATTGGTATTCACCACAAAGAATTACTGATGCGCGAACCGCCACTGGCATTTGCGCTAACGCGCGTCGATACCAGATTCAAAACGGCAGCTCGTATAGACGACTGCCTCGTTGTTCACACAGCCTTTGATAGCCTAAAGGGCGTGCGGTTGGGGATTTCGCAATTGATTTGGCGCGACGAAACGCTGATCGCAACCGCTGATGTCGAGGCCGTTTGTATTGATCTCCAAGGCAAGCCGCGGCGGCCGTTTCGTGAACTTGGCGAGCGGCTCGACCGGTATTTACTAACTTGATCCGTTTTGGCTTTAGTTTTGAGCAGCCTGCGATAAAGCGCGCTCTTGTCTGAGTTTGCGGCTGATGGCTTTGACGTCAAAACGAGCCAGAAGCGACAAGCCGTTAGCAATTTTTCGCAGCATTTGTGGTAACCGGCTTTTGGCAACAACAGTAGGCTGATCGCACCACTCGCGGGCCTGAAATGGTGCAGTTTTAGTGACAACGGCCGTACGTCCCCGCAAAATTGTGTCAACGTGCCAGCCCTCTTCCTTGCGCAACACATCAACCAACATTGAACCCGTCCATAAATCAACATCGTCAATCAATATCTTGCCGCCAACTTTCAAACGTGGCGCAATGAACAGCCAATCGACGCCGGGCACAGGAAACCCGTGGCCACCGTCAATAAAGGCAACGTCAATATCTTCATGACCTTTGAGGTGAGGCAGCACGTTCTGGCTGAAATCAACGTGAAAGGTCACTGAACCGGCATCAAGGTTACGACGAGCGGCTTCAGCTTTGATGGCACTAACTTCGTTGGACGACGGCGTTACCGTGTCATGAACACAACCAGCCGACATAAAGGCTAACGTCGACTTTCCGGCACCTGTCTCGATGGTGCGCATACCGGGCTTTAGATTGGCGCTGAACCAATCGAGTACCGCGTCAGAAGCATCCCACTGAACGCTGCCATCCTTATGAAGTTTTGCGTCATCCATCGTTCTAAACCTTCAGTCATTTTGGCCGTATCGTCTCAATATGAAACCAGATATTGCCAATTCCCGTAATAAGCGATTTTCGGGCCATCGAGTCAAATGGCGTTATGTTGATCAGCGCGCTACCCAAGCAGATCCGCGCCTAATCCAAACCTTACCGCTTAAAGCACGATCACCATTTGCTTCTGCCAAAGCGAGAGCCCGCAAGCGCGCAACATCGCGGGGACGATCAGCGCGGCCAATGACAAGTTTTTCCCGTGTTGGGACGACAATCGCAACTGGCCCTCCAATTCGGGTCGCAATCGATGTCCAGACACTATCTAACGCTAGCAGACTTGTTTCATAGCCATTTGTAACGCGCACATGATTGAGCCCGTTTACAACGCTCCACGTGACGCTGCTTGCGTCTTGCAACGTATTTGCCCGCCCCCGCTCAAACGCTGCTCCAGCGGTTAATTGCAAGTCAGATAGGCGGCTAATGGGCATGAGCGCAATTGCCGTTGGCGTATCGCCGACAACGACTTCCTCGAGATCATCGATAAAGGGTCGGCGGACCACGAGATTGGCGATACCGTCATTGCCGCTTTCGATCTCAAAAGCATTTATCGCCGCCGTCTTTCGGATGACGACGCGTAATTGCTCAGGTTTGAACGGGTCGGTGCGCGACAAAAGGCTACGCACATTGTTCTCGAAACGGGTAAATTCGGCTTCGCGATCGCTGCCTTGGGCATTGACGCGCTGCGCCAAGGTATCAAGCCGGATGCTCATATCATTGTGCGAGATCAGTCGCAGCACGTTTGGCGCGTCGCCCAGAGGACCAATGCGACGAACGCCAGGAATTTTCAACAAACGATCCTGGATGATCTGGCTAATTTCAGCCATCGTCAACTCAGGGCGGATGACCCTAACTGGGATAGGAGCGCCAGCTTGTATTGGGCGTGATTGGTTAGCACCTGTTGGCACTGGCGCGTTTGGATCATTGGCTTGAGACCGTACCGGGCTAGCCAAACATCCTATAAGTCCTGCGGCTACGATCAGCCAGTTGGTGCGCTTTCTCATCGGATCAGCTGGTTCCTAAGTTGTGGCTTGGCTTGCGGGGAGGCCAGGTGCAGATATTGCCAGCGCAACAGGTGCTTCTTGGCGGGCTATCGGGAAGGCGCAATAGTCAGCGGCGTAATAGGCGCTAGGGCGGCTATTGCCTGACAGGCCCGGTCCACCAAACGGCAAGGACGAGGCGGCCCCTGTGGTTGGGCGGTTCCAATTAATGAGGCCCGCGCGCAGTTGTTGGTTGGCAACCTCCCATTTGGCTGGGTCATCACACACTAATCCAGATGACAGGCCAAAGCGGGTGTGGTTGGCGCGCGCGATGGCCTCTTCAAATGTTGCAACGCGGAATATCTGTGCATAAGGCGCAAATAATTCTTCATCGTGATCGGAGGTAGCTTTGGTCATGTCAATCATGCCCGGCCGCACAAACGCTGGGCCCTCAACGCCGACGACGGGCGACACGATAGGAACGCCGCCAAGTGCAACTAGTTCCTTTTCAAACGCTATGACGCGGGCCGCTTGGGCAGCATTGATAACAGGGCCAATGAAGGGAGCAATTTCGCTATTCCAAGGACCTACTACCATGCGATCGATGCGTGCGCAGGTGGCTTCAATGACCGCATCGCCAAACGCGCCTATGGGTAGAATGATGCGGCGGGCGCACGAACAGCGCTGGCCGCTGGTGATGAAGGCTGAATGTACCAAAAGGTCAGCTGCAGCCTCTACATTTGCAGGCTCCCAAATGATCAGCGGATTGTTACCACCCATTTCAAGAGCAAGGATAACTTCGGGACGGCCAGCAAACATGGCGTGAATGGCGGTGCCTGTGGTAGCTGAGCCCGTGAATAACACCCCTGCAATGCTTGGCGCGCCCAGCAAGGCCGCCCCTGTTTGCCGCCCGCCCATGACAACATTCAAAACGCCTGCAGGAAGGCCCGCTTCTTCAAAGGCTTCGACCATTAAGGTCGCGACTTTTGGCGCCAGTTCTGATGGCTTGAACACAATTGTGTTGCCCGCCAATAATGCAGGCACAATATGACCGTTGGGCAGATGGCCGGGAAAATTAAAGGGCCCAAGGACAGCCATCACACCCCATGGTCGATGCTCTAAAGCTGCCGATCCAAAAGCCGTTGATTCTGTGCTCGTGCCTGTTCGGTCATTATAGGCACGGACGGAGATGGCAATCTTACCGACCATGGCCCCAACCTCGGCAGTCGATTCCCACAGTGCTTTTCCCATGTCTCGTGAAATCGCCTCGGCGATAGCTGGTCCACGGGCCTGTAGGGCTTTGGCATAAGCCTCCAAAATAATGATGCGCTGGGCACGGCTGGTCTGTGACCAAGACGGGAAGGCCGCGCGTGCAGCACTTACGGCTTCGAGAACTTGGTCGGTATCCGCCGCATTGGCCTCAAACACCGTTTCTCCGGTAACAGGATCACTTGATACAAAGTGGGCTCCATGCCCCGGCGACCACGCACCGTTGTGATACAATCCGGCCTCTGTCTGGGAACCGCTTAACTGACTAGACATCAAAACTCCGCACGCGCCCAATCTGACGCTCTGACATATTTAAGGCCGCTAGCACATCGGGTGCAACAATGGCGCAATCTGGCAAGATCCGCGTAGGCACCAGTGTGCAGCGAAAATCGGCAATTTGGTTGTTAGACACCATCGAACGCTCTTCCCCATGCGTGTCGCCCGCCACCAAAGGCAACAACAAGCTATCCCGCACGGTTCGTGTATCGGCGACGCGTGTGGCTAAAAGTGGGCCGCCATCGAAAATATCAATCACGCCCTCAAAACGCAGGCCCTCGCGCTCCAATAAACGACGAGCAGGAGCGCCATCGGGGTGGGTTTCGCCAATTGCGCCGCGCGCACTGTCAGGCAACAAATCAACATAAATTGCGTGCTTTGGTGAAAGATCAATGATGAACTGATTGTCGCTGGTGGCGGATAAATTATCAGCCTCGTCAAAGTCCATCCGGTAAAAGGGTCGCCCCACCACCTCCCAAAACGGCGACCGCCCATCAAGGTGAACGATGCCGCGCAATTCGCTGACCACCACGTCTTCGAACCTGTCAGGCGCGCCAGCCATCAACATAAAACGTGATAGGCTGAGCAGCTTGCCAGCGCCATCGCCGCGGCGTTCGGGTTCCAAGAATAACGTACCAACTTCGGTACATCCCGTGTAATCATTGACCATCGTCAACGCACGCATGTCAAACCGCTGACCCGCCGCTTTGGAGGCTTGGCCAATAGTATTGATACGGAAATTGAAGAACGGCACATCGCGGCCGATATTGGTTTTAACAGCAGAACAACCAAATGATCGAGTGATCTTGCCTTTTGCGCCGTGGCTCTCGATCATCAGCAGATAGATACCCCCGTCTGAGCTATGTGCCGGGTCGCTAGCAGCAAAGGTTTTGACACTCTTTTCGAGGCGTGCACGCAGAATGGCTTCATCCTCGGGTAGACTGGTGAAGCCCGGACCTGACCGTTTTGCAAAGCCCATAAAGGCATCGTAATCATCAGGCCGGGCAGGGCGAACAACTAGCATGACGCCCCCGCTAGCAATCGGCGCGGTGCTTTTGCGTCTAGTTGCCCTGTCGCATAACCGACAAGTATCGCTACCGATAATCGAATGCGCTCAGGAAAACTATCAAGAATGGCGTATTCACGGTCTGAATGTATTAGC
Organism: Alphaproteobacteria bacterium; assembly: GCA_043721175.1. GTDB lineage: Bacteria > Pseudomonadota > Alphaproteobacteria > Caulobacterales > Aquidulcibacteraceae > Aquidulcibacter. The sequence goes on along the minus strand of JAYSRI010000502.1, from coordinate 1,133 downwards.
CCGCCACGTGGCCCTAAAGTATCGACATTGGCACAACCCGATGCCGCCAGATTATTGCCTTCACAAACCCCGCCTGTATCTTTATAAATCAGGGTGAGACCGACCGCTTTCGCAGCTGTGCTGACGTGCTCGAACACCAATTCTTGGGCGGGTGTTCGCGGCTTTGGTGGTCGAGTAAAGCCGCCATGGAGATGTGCGTGCAAGCCGTTGCCTGTCAAATGCGTGGTGATAAGCGCGTCAACTTGCTTTTGTGCCCAAGCGGCGCTGAGAACGTCAGGTGCCCGCACATTGAAACGCACGACAGCAAGATCAGGCACAACATTGGTTGGGCCACCGCCGTCAATTTTGCCCGTGTTAAATGTGACACCATCATAACCGCCATTCAGCCCTTCAAGAGCCGATACAAAACGCGCTGCAGCTGCAATAGCAGAACGTCCGTCAGAATGTGCCCGCCCGACATGAGCGGCAACGCCGTGGACTGTGACCGCAAAATTGCCTGAACCTTTGCGAGCACCTGACATCGAACCATCAGCAAGAGCCGGTTCGTAAGTGAGGCCAACATGGCTGCGTGCGCCAATTTGAGCTAAGATTGGCCCTGAACCCGGTGATCCGATTTCTTCATCAGGGCTTATCAGTATTTCATATCCGATGGCATTGGCGCACGATAGGGTTTCAAATATCGTTAACGCCTCCAACAATATTAAAAGCCCGCCTTTCATGTCCGCAACGCCGGGTCCATTGACCTCGTTCTGGCCTTGATCGACAACTTTTTGGAATGCGCTGTCAACGGGAAACACAGTATCGTAATGCCCGGTCATAACAAGCTTTATGGGGGCATCGGGGCGAACGCGAATATGAAGCGCGTCGCAAATCGAACGTGTCTCTAAAACGCCTTGGGCAGATATGACAGGCTCAGGAGCCAACTTAATGCGCGCCATGTCGCCGCTCAGAATATCAAAAGCAACTTCAAGCAAGCCTAAAAAATGCTCTAACCCGGCTTGATTGCGCGATCCTGTGTTGATGTCGCACCATGCTTTTAGGCGTGCGCGCCACACATCAGGGTTCGCCTCCACTTTGGCGAGTGCCGCCAGTGTTTGGGCATCAAAGTTGAGATCGGGCAGCATATTATCGGG
>JAYSRI010000501.1:0-2570 GCA_043721175.1 Alphaproteobacteria bacterium | reverse complement strand
GTATCCATTTGCGTGCGGGTTCTTCGACGACATGGTGCGCGAACCCTGCAATAAATACGACCAAGCTCAGCATGATAATCGCAGTGGCAACATTGACTACCAAGCCATAACCCAAAGCGTCTGAAGCGCCTTTGACGGCCATGTAGACCGGTACGTGAAGAATGAATACGCCGTAGGACCACGCGCCAAGGCGAACCATGATAGGACTGTTCAAAAACGACTTGGCTCCCGACGCGTCTGCGGTTGCCAATCCCATGATCAAAAGTACGCCACCAAAAGCCACAAATACTACTGAGATGCCCATTTGTGCACCCGCAACCACAATGATCCCGCCACAAACTGCGCTGGCTACCCCTAGCGATCTGTCCGCCGTGAGCTTTTCAAAGATCACACGCCCAGCGACTCCAATCAACATGACCGCACTGCCACGAATGCAACCCAAATCACTTGTTGATTGAGATAAGCCACGACCCAAAATTGATCGGAATAAGTAGTCAAGAATGATCAGAACGCCCAAGCTGCACACCAAAAACAAGATGGGCGTCCGGCGAAAGCATGTGGCTAAGATCAAGAATAGCGGAAAAAGGAGATAGCCAAAAAACTCCGCACTGATAGTCCAAGCTGGAAAATTCCACGCCCCCGAACCTGCAATCCCCCATGATTGCAGCAAGAAAACGTTCGCTATCAGGCCTTGGGTGGTAAACTTCTCGAGCTCGTAGGAGGCGCTAACTACTCGACCGAGGATCACCAGTGCAGCCAAGATCGAGAGTGCCAATAAATGAAGCGGTACCAAGCGAGCAAATCGAGCCTGCAAGAAGGCAGCGAAATCAAACTTGGCGTCAGTTCGTGCCCAATAAACATGGGTCAGCACAAACCCTGATAACACGAAGAACACGTCAACGCGCGCAGCGCCAAGTCGCATCAAAGGCCAAGAACCAAGCCCATTTGGATCATACATATCACCAAAGTGAAAAAGTGCGATCCAGAGCGCCAAGACAAACCGCAAGCCTGTCAGGCTGTCGAACGTCAAATTTTTGGTTTGGGTATGACCGTGAAGTGCATTCGTCATATTGGTGTATCCCTTTGGCACAAATCCCCTGTTTGGGGTGTTTACAAAGGGAGTGGTTTGCAAATTAGCGGCCAAGTTGTCCTCCCAACCGATGCGCGCTTGACACCATTGCAACGTGTCGCCACGACAGCATGATGAACCAGATTCCGACTTCATTCACATGGCCAAACGGCACCAAACTCGCGGTCTCCATCATTCTCAACGTGGAAGAAGGCGCAGAACAAAATATCCGCGACGGCGACAAAGGCCCGGAGCCAGTCGATGAGCTTGGCGCTGTGCCGTCTCGGCCGATGCGGGTGTATGGCAATGAGAGCAATTATCAATATGGTATTAAGGCGGGCTGGCCGCGCATTTTGAAGTTGTTTGACGACTATAAATTGGAACCGACTGTGACAGCGGCTGCCTTGGCGCTAGAGCGTGCACCACAAGTCACCGCCGAAATCGTCGCAAGAGGCTGGGAGGTTGCCGCGCACGGCTATCGTTGGAGCCATCAGTTTTGGATGGACGAAGAAAAAGAGCGCGCTTTCATTACCAAAGCACGTGACAGCATTTTAGCAACTACCGGCCAAGTGCCCAAAGGCTGGCTCTCGCGCTATTTATTGACCGACAACACCCGCCGTATTCTCGCCGAAGAAGGCTTCATATATCACATGGACGATTATTCCGGTGATATGCCGTTTTGGGATCACGTTGAAACGACAACCGGAACAAAGCCGATGGTCATCACGCCTTACGCCATCGACACAAATGATATGAAAATGTGGGTTGCACCCGCCATGCAACCTTGGGATTGGGCACGATATGCGATTGACAGCTTTGATGCACTTTTAGCTGAAGCCAGACGCGGAGAAGCGCGTATTCTTAACTTTGGCTTGCATTTGCGGATTGTTGGCAGACCCGGACGGATTGGTGCGCTGGAGCAAGTGTTGGCGCATTTCAAAAAACATGAAGGCGAACTTTATATTGGTTCGCGCGCGTCGCTAGTTGAAGCATTCAAGTCGCAAGTGCCAGCTTAACTTTTTTGCATGGAAGCCGCGCACGGGCGCGGCCCTTTGTTTTTGTTACTGCAAAAGGGCGCAGCGGCGCTGCGCGGTCCAACGTTCATTGCCCTTCGACGCGGTAGACTACGGCACCATCCGATGAGCTGAGGCTGAAACTCATTTCATGGGGTAAAGTCATGGTATCGCCAGCGCTCAGCGTCAGAGCATCAGTGTTCCACGAGACTTGTGTGTGTCCAGCCTGAACAAACAAGACTGTTGAACGATCAATGCCATCCATTTCAACACGGCCTTCTGCTTCAAGAACCAACCGATCAAGCGTAAAGTCATGGGGCCAATTTAGTGGCGCATCTGGGCCAATAATGTTGGCGCTTTTATTGGCATCATTTCCACGCCATACCAAACCTTCCCCCATATTCGGGGTTGCTTTTGTGAGTCCTGCAACTTGCGCCGCTGTCGTTGTCGGCATGACGGCGGCATCGTCAGGGACAGTTTGCCCCGCT
>JAYSRI010000500.1:0-2575 GCA_043721175.1 Alphaproteobacteria bacterium | reverse complement strand
CACTGGTGCGTTCGGCTTCTGCTTCCAAGCGCCCTTTGGCGTCGATGCGCAAGCGTTCAAAGGCGCGGGCAAGAGCACCGATCTCGTCTTTGCGGCCTTGTAATGGCGTTGCCTCGCCAAGATTACCGGCCACGAAGCGGTCAGCGACTTGGGTCAAACTACGCAATGGCGCTGTCACACGGCGGCCAAGCAAGATTATCACAAACACCATTGCCGCAAAAAACAGAATTAAAGCACCCAATAGGGACTGTGCACGAGCAGCCTTCATGCCAAGAATGCGGTGCTCTAGCAGAAACTTCAATTGATGCGCGGCGAGGATAGAAACCTCATAGATGCGTTGACGCGACTGCCACTCCAAGGTCGCGGCAACATTTGGATCAAAACTGCTGTCGTCGAGTACGGAGCGTTGAAGGTAAGCATCAAGACGGTCCAGCGATGCCAAAGCATCTGCGAATTGGGTTTGAAACGCGGCAACTTTGCTAGGCTGTTTGGTGTATCTCAAGGCTGACGACGACGAATCCTTGAGCTGCCGTAACGCGAGTTTATAGGTGCCATTGGCACCGAGAACCTCGGCATTGTCGCGACGGCGTGCTGTAGCACTTGCTTTTTCAAACAACTCAAGCGCCTCGGCACGCGTCGACAGAACGGCAGAAACTTCAGGCAAGCGGATCACCAGCATGTCCATCAAATAATAGGAATCAAGATCTGGGTCGAGGATCAGATTTGACGCATCGCCAACTTGCGCCAACAGGCTGCGTACTTTTGACGTCACAGGCCCAGCCTCAATATTAGTCAGGTTACCAGCCGCAGCGCTATCAAGCATAGCCTTAGAAACTTGATCCACCAGCTCGTCGGTTTCAAATTCATGACCATGCTGATGGTTCGCGCGCACCAGCTCTGACGCCGCAGTAAATAGGTTGGAATTAAGAGTTCCTGACGACTTTGAAGTGTAAATAGAGTTATCGACGGCTAAACCAGCTTTTTTGATTTCAACTGTCAATTCAACACCACGAATTTCGCGAATTGCAAAATCTATACCGCGCTGTTGCTCCTGCAAAAACATATAGAGCAACATGACGACGGGCGCCAAAAAAACTGCAAAAGCAATGGCCAGACTGGCCGATAGGCTGAATGAGGCAGGGAAAAAGGCGCGAAACTTCATGCCAATAGTTTCAGCACACTTACCTTACTGTCACGCTAAGAAAGTCTGGACAAAGTATTAAATGACAGTTTTATTTCACATAATGCTACCTCAGCATTATGCTGCCATGCGCGCGCGCATGGCACTGCGCAAAGTATCGATTGGTACGAGGCCTGCATCGGTGCGCAAGTGCCAATAGGTCCAACCATTGCAAGCAGGGGCATGTTGGACTTCTGCGCCAACCCGGTGAATAGACCCAATTTTATCGCCTGACATAATAGACCCGTCGGCACGCACGCGAGCCGCGACATCACCGCGTGGCGAATAAATGGCATCGCCGGGGTTTAGTAGCCCTTGCTCGACAATGGTACCAAACGGAACGCGAACTTCGTCCTTTTTGGATTTCATGACCAGCAAATCGTCGGGGGCACCCGGCGTGACGCGCGCGATACGTTGTTCTGCCGCAATCGCGTAACCCGCATCGCGCTCAAGTCCAATCCAGCGTCGGCCAAGCGCTTTGGCAACGGCACCTGTAGTGCCCGACCCAAAAAAGGGATCAAGGATCAGATCGCCCGGTTTACTGGCTGCCATCATGATGCGATGCAGCAGCGCTTCTGGCTTTTGAGTTGGGTGAACTTTCTTGCCAAGGCCATCCTTTAAGCGCTCTCCGCCCGAGCAAATTGGAATGGACCAGTCAGAGCGCATTTGCAGATCGTCATTCATGACCTTCAAGGCGTCATAGTTGAACGTATATCGTTTTTGATCCGCACTTTTGGTCGCCCAAATCATCGTCTCATGCGCATTGGTAAAGCGGGTGCCCTTAAAGTTGGGCATTGGATTGGTCTTGCGCCAAATCACGTCGTTAAGGATCCAATATCCGGCATCTTGCAATGACGCACCAACGCGGAAAATATTGTGATAGGAGCCAATCACCCAAATCGTCCCCGTATCCGACAAAATGCGACGTGCAGCGGCGAGCCATTCGCGCGTGAATTTGTCGTAAGTGGCAAAATCGGCAAACTTGTCCCACTCATCATCAACGCCCGCAACATTGGAGTTATCCGGCCTTGTCAGATTGCCACCTAGTTGAAGATTGTAAGGCGGGTCCGCAAAAATCATATCGACGCTACCTTCGGGAAGGCTGTTCATAAGCTCAATGCAATCACCAATTAGAATTTTATTCTCGATAGTTGCGGTCATAATGCGTGTCCCTGACGATGTTGGGGGCACTTGAATCTATTGAGGTTAAAAAAGGATTCACAAATTGAGCACGTGATTCTTTTTTTCTGCAAGGGGCTGTGTTTTGTTTTTGGGATGTGGCGGTTTGGCCGCAAAGCGCCACTTGTTGCCGTTAAGCCGTTGTTTCCTAACTTCCCAAACCGGACACTAGCAAAAGGTTGTTGTTCTAAGCGTCACCCCAAATCAAGCCCAAGC
>JAYSRI010000499.1:0-2577 GCA_043721175.1 Alphaproteobacteria bacterium | reverse complement strand
ACCCTCACAAGCGCGAAGCGTTTCGCCATCACAGTTATGTTACGCCTGTCGTTCAAGGCGTCATTGCAGGCTTTGCGATGAAGTCGTATGTGTTGGCTGTGGAAGCCGCCGCTGAGCTGATCGACGCACAAAACCAATAAGAACAAACCCCACAGGCTGTTATCAGCCATCAGGAGACATATATGTCCAATTCTGGCACCCCAACTGGCTTTGACACCAAACTTGTGAAAGACTTGGCCAAAATTCTGCGCGATACGGACTTGTCTGAAATTGAAGTGGAAAATGAGGGTGTGCGTGTGCGTGTGGCGCGTCAGTCAGCAATCGCTTCCGCTACTCAGTCTTATGCGCCGGCGACTTATGTCGTTCCTAGTGGAACGATCTCGGCACCCGCGTCAACACCAGTGGCGACTGGGGAGACCAATACCAAGGCTGATTTAGCTAAACATCCCGGCATGGTTGCTTCACCTATGGTTGGCACAGTTTATAGCCAACCAGAACCGGGTGCTTCTGCCTTTATCAAAATCGGGGACGTGGTGACTGAAGGACAAAAATTGTTTATTATAGAGGCCATGAAAACCATGAACCCAGTGCCGTCGCCACGTGCTGGAACTGTGACGTCAATCTTGGTGCATGATAGCCAGCCAGTGGAATTTGGTGAACCACTTTGCGTGATCGAATAGAGCGGGGGTCGGGGCGTGTTCACGAAAGTACTGATCGCAAATCGCGGCGAAATCGCACTACGGATTCACCGCGCTTGCAAAGAAATGGGGATTGCGACAGTGGCAGTCCATTCCACCGCCGATAGTGACGCAATGCACGTGCGTTTGGCGGACGAAAGTGTGTGCATTGGGCCGCCAACAGCTTCTAAGTCCTATCTCAACATTCCAGCCTTGATTGCCGCATGCGAGATCACTGGTGCTCAGGCGATCCATCCAGGCTATGGCTTTTTGTCAGAAAATGCCAAGTTCGCCGAGATCGTAGAGGCGCACGGACTAACGTTTATTGGCCCAAAGGCCGAGCACATTCGCGTTATGGGTGATAAGATCGCTGCAAAAGCGGCTGTGAAAGCTGCTGGTATCCCTGTGGTGCCCGGCTCAGAGGGTGGCATCACCGAAGATAGCGTTGCAATAGAGGTTGCCGAGGAGATCGGGTACCCTGTGTTAATCAAGGCCTCAGCTGGCGGCGGCGGGCGCGGTATGCAATTGGCACGGTCGAAAGATGATTTGTCGGTAGCGTTATCAACGGCACGAACCGAAGCCAAGAATGCCTTTGGCGATGATACTGTTTATCTCGAAAAATACTTAGAAAAGCCGCGCCATATTGAGCTTCAAATCATCGCTGACAGCTTTGGCAATGTTGTGCATTTAGGCGAGCGTGATTGCTCACTACAACGGCGTCACCAAAAAGTCTGGGAGGAAGCCCCTTCCCCTGCACTTAATGCGCAAGAGCGCCACGATATTGGCGAGGTCGTCGTCAAAGCAATCCAGACTTTGGGCTATCTTGGCGTCGGCACCATTGAGTTTCTCTACGAAGACGGCGAATTCTACTTCATCGAAATGAATACGCGCCTGCAGGTTGAACATCCTGTAACCGAAATGATCACTGGCGTGGATTTGGTGCGCGAACAAATCCGAATTGCTTCGGGGATGCCCCTGTCGTTCACACAAGAGGAAGTGGTGTTTGAAGGGGTTGCGATTGAATGCCGTGTCAATGCCGAGGATCCTGTAACATTCTCGCCTTCACCCGGCACAATTACCGATTTTCATGCACCCGGTGGCCTTGGGGTTCGGCTAGATTCGGCGATTTATACGGGCTACAAAATTCCGCCGTATTATGACAGCCTGATCGGAAAACTAATTGTTCATGGGCGTAACCGCAACGAATGCTTGATGCGATTGCGGCGCTCGTTAGGGGAAATGGTGGTTGGCGGCGTCAAGACCACAATCCCGCTTTTTCAGCGCCTCGTCCAGGAACGCGATATCATCGATGGCAATTACAACATTCATTGGCTTGAAAAGTGGCTAGCGGAAAATATTGAGGACACGCCGGGGTGAACCACGGCTTTGGCCCTGACGAGTTAGTTGCTTGCTACGCGCGCGGTGTATTTCCAATGGCTGATGGTCGTGATGATCCGCGCTTGTTCCTTGTCGACCCTGATGAACGTGGCATCATGCCACTTGAGACGTTTCATGTACCCAAACGCTTGGCGCGTACGGTGCGCAGCGACCGTTATCGTATCAGCGTGAACACTTGTTTTCGGGCGGTCATGCAATCTTGCGCCGCACCCCGACAAAACCGCGAAGAGACTTGGATCAATCAACCTATTCTGGAACTCTACGATGCTTTGCATCGCCGTGGTCAGGCTGATAGCGTCGAATGTTGGCAAGGCCAGACACTTGTTGGCGGGCTATATGGCGTGCGCTTAGGTGGCGCGTTCTTTGGCGAAAGTATGTTTTCAACAGCTCGTGATGCCAGCAAAGTTGCGCTGGTTCATCTGGTCGCCCATTTGATCGCAGGTGGATTCAAGCTGTTAGATGCCCAGTTTATGACAGCACATCTCAAGCAATTTGGAACACA
>JAYSRI010000498.1:0-6524 GCA_043721175.1 Alphaproteobacteria bacterium | reverse complement strand
GTCTAGCAAGCGCTTATAATAACACCGACATTGACACTCTGACGCAAGAATTCCGTCTAACCTCAAACTACGACGGTCCAGTCAACTTCTTGCTAGGCGCCTATTTGTTCAAGGAAAAAATCGGCCAGACCCAAGGCGTGGTTTATGGCAAGGACTTCCGTAACTATGTCTTTGCGCTAACAGGTGGCGCATCCTCACCAATCGGCCTGATCGAAGGTGCGCTTGGTTTGCCATCGGGTACTTTCCAAAAAGCGGGTACTGGAACAACTGAAGCGATGGGCATTCAAAACAACGCTCAGTCGATCTTTGGGACAGTTGACTTTAAGTTAAACGATGCTGTGACTTTGACAGGCGGCTTTAACCACACACGGGACTCTAAGAAGGCGTTTCTCGACATTACTGCAACCGATTCTTTCGCTGCCGTTGATCTGAACGCGTTTGGATTTGGCTATTATGCACAAGTTTTAACGCCGATCATCGGTGGTGCTAATGCTCAAGCCGTGGCGCGCTCAATCGCTGGAGTTCGTTGCCCAGCCGTTCAACCTCCAGGCCTGCCGACTTGTAACGCGTTCCTTGGTCTGACAGCCGTGCAATTCCAACGTCCGTTCTTGAACATTCCAAATGCTGTGGAAAGTGGTCGGTCAAACGACGAAGCTACGACTTATTCGGCGCGCCTCGCATGGACAATTAACGACAACTTTAACGCCTACGCCAGCTATGCAACAGGCTTTAAGGCAACATCGTTCAATCTGTCTCGCGACTCACGTCCAACAGCGGCGGACTTTATTCCTGGTAACCCAATCACAAATCCACCCGCGTCACGCATCCGTACCGCGGGGTTGGCTCTGACTAACCTTGGAATCGGCACGCGCTTCGCTGGACCAGAAGAAGCGACTGTGATGGAAATCGGCGTTAAAGCCCGCTTCCCGAAAGGTGCTTTCAATCTGACCTTGTTTGATCAACAGATTGATGGTTTCCAATCAAACGTCTTCACCGGCACTGGCTTCATTCTCGCAAATGCGGGTACGCAGTCCACGAAAGGTGTTGAATTTGATGCAACCTATCGCCCAATCCGTCCTTTGATCTTGACCTTTGCCGCAACTTACCTTGATCCGTTATTTGACGATTTCAAAGGTGGTGCTTACGGCGATTATTCCGGCTTGAAACCTACTGGCATCTCCGAATTCACATATAATGCCTCGGCAACGTTTGTGCAGCCAGTTGGTAATGGTAACCGCATTACCTACCGCGCGGATTACTTCTGGACATCTGAAACCCAGCTCAGCCAAGGTCTAAACCTCAACAGTGCTGCGGCAATTCCCGACCCAGCAGCGCGGAACAGAGCCAACCTAGCAGCAGCCGTCCCCTACACATTCCAGCCAATCAGCTTGAACGCGAGCGTGAGCTTCGCAACAGCCGGTGGTTGGGAGTTTACGGCTTGGTCGCGTAACCTGACCGATGAACGCTTCTTGACCACAATCTTCGATTCAGTGGCGCAAGACGGTTCAATCTCTGGCTATCCATCCCCACCACGCTTCTATGGGGCATCGGCCAAGTACGTGTTCTAAGGACCAATTGTGGGGTCGAATGGCCCCTCACTGACACCAACAAAAAAGCCCCTTGGTTTGCGCCGAGGGGCTTTTTTTGATTTCTGTCAAACCTTTACCCTGATGAAAGAACTTGGTCTGGTAAACACTTGATCTCCGTGCTTCATTTATGAAGCACGTCAGGTCGATCTAGCACTTTAAGATAGAGCATACGTGGCCCACGAAAATCTGTTTCAGATTTTGCGCGCGATGCTCTATCATCGCTTGAATAAAGCGCGCGAGCGCGCTCAGTTTCATCAGCGAAGTTGAGCGCGATGCAATCGCGCGGTCCATTCAAGTCTGAGCTATTTCATCATGCTGATTGTATCAGCGCTCAAAAACCTAAAGCGACAGCACTTCCCCCGCCATATAAAGCGATCCACAAATAAGAACGCGCGCACCTTTCCCAAGCCGCTCAAATGCCAATTTTGTCCCTGCAAGCGGTGACGACGCCACAATGGCTGTCAAACCTGCATCAAGCGCTGTTTGAGCCAGTGTTTCAGGAGGAACACCTGCCTCCGAACTGGCAACGGGCACGCAAACCACAATCGGATTGGCGACGCTAAACGCGCTAAAAAACCCCACTTGATCTTTGGTTGACAGCTGACCGGCAACCAAACCAAATGGCCGTGAGTTACGACTATTCAACACGTTCATATACGCACAAGCGGCGCGGGCACCGTGAGGGTTATGCCCGCCATCCAGCCAAATCTCGCCATTATTTTCATGAGCCAGATCGCCAAAGGGCCCTGTTGTGAGGCGTTGCAATCGGGCTGGCCATGAGGCGCTTGAAACACCTTGTGCTATAGCATCATTGCTGACGCCCAAAAGCGATAATGCCATGGCCGCAGCTCCGGCATTTTCAAACTGGTGGCGACCCGGTAGAGATGGTGGTGGCAAATCTAGCAAGCGATCATCGCTTTGCACGACCAATCTGCCGCGCTGCTCAAAGCAATCCCAATCACGACCAAACACCAAGAGCGGCGCGCCCACTTCATCGCTGCGCGCTTGGATTGCTTTCAAGGAGTCGGCCTCTTGACGGCCAACAATACACCTGACGCCGGGCTTGAGGATTCCAGCTTTTTCCGTCGCGATCAAAGGCAATGTGTTGCCCAACATCTCGGCGTGATCCATGTCAACTGGCGTGATGATCGTCATGGCTGGCGCGGTGATCACATTGGTCGCATCGAGACGCCCGCCCAAGCCGACCTCCAGCAAGGTGAAATCTGCCTGTGCAGCGGCAAAGGCGACAAAGGCCACTAAGGTTTCGGCCTCAAATACGGTAACTGGAATATGCGCGGCAAGGCCTTGAATTTGGCGCGCATATGCCAATAATTCTGCTTCGCCAATCAATTCCCCACTGACCCGCCAGCGCTCATGAATGGTCACTAAATGTGGCGAAGTATAAGCATGCACGCACTGACCACCAGCCTCAATCATTGCCCGCATGAACGCCACTGTCGAACCTTTACCATTCGTGCCCGCAACATGGATGACGGGCGCTAAGCGATCATGGGGTCTGCCTAATTGAGCTAGAGCCGCTATGACCCGCGCAAGGCCGAGGTCAATCTTGCGGGGAAACGAGTAGAATATGTCGGCAGCGGTCATTCTTTTTCCTGATAGCAGTCTAGTGTCGAAGACGCTCAAATGACGCTGTTTGTTGGACAACGGCAGTTGTTCGTTTGCATGGGCGTGATTAACTGATATTTGCTGTTGTGGCGATCTGGCTTTGAGAACGGAACCGAAAATAACATGTCACGCAGACGTTCAGATGATTGGCTGGGAGACGAATTATGGCCGCGCTTAACATCCAAAGAAACATTTGGTGCGACGGTGTTCTGGTTTGCTTTATGGGCATTTCTTGGGTTTAGCTTTTGGATCGGCGTCGGTTTCTTTTTTGCCTGGGGCGGCTCGGTCGGGCTTTTTGGCGGCAAAGGTAAACATAGGAAACTTGACGACGAGGCTGAAGATGAAGACGAAGTTCGGGGATTTTCAGCCAGATACGGCGGCGAAAGCGCGCAAGCTGCATCATCGCGCCTAAATAGTGAGCCAATGGTGGCATTGGAGAAGCCGCCACTTTTGCACCGCCAGGTTATTGGGGACGCTCAAAGTTCGCGCACAAAATTGCAGACAGCGGCCAGTGTAGCCGATGGCGTTTTAGGTGAACGCCTACGCAATATGGTCGCCAAAGTTCGTGACGTCGAAGCGGGCCTAGACGCCGATCCATCGAGATTGTCTGATGTGCAACGCCTTTTCACTTATTACTTGCCTGCGACAGACGATTTATTGTCCGCACGTGGTGCCATTTTAGGGTCTGGCGACGCGACAAGGCTGGCCGAGATCGACACGATGATTGGTAAGCTAGACGCTGCGTTTACCGACTTTGGCGACCGCCTCAAAGGGCATGATGCCCGCAGCCTTGAAATTGATCTGAAACTATTAGACCGCGCTTTGGACGAAGAGTTTGTTCTCAAGAGCAAGGGCTAATCTATGCTGCCGCGCTCTACAAATGATAAGAAAGCTGCGGCGCGCGCCAAGATTGTAGGCTTTGTTCGATCCGGCGCGTGGACGTTCTTGTCATTGGTGCTTTCGACAATATTGGGTTTCGCATTCTTGGCCGAGTTGCGTTCTGGCCCTATCATTGCTGGACTGGCAGGCCTTGGTGCCTATTTCGTGCTGGCATATGGTGTCCCGACGCGTACCCGTGGATGGGCGCAAACCGAGACGCCAAACATCGACGTGCCTGAGACGTCTGACGATCCCCGTGTGGAACTACTGGTCGACGCGCATCAGCATATTGCGACCTTGAGCGCAACCAAGAACGAGGTGCCTTTGCCCGTGGCAGAAACATTGGTTCAACTTCATGCGCATGCAACGTCGATCCTAGAGGGCGTGACTGCTAGCCCCGAAAAATTGTCGCCAGTCTTGCGGTTTTTCACTTATTATCTGCCGTCAACTGCGGACCTTGCGATGGACCGAGTAAAGTTGGCGACCCATGCCGGCCCAGAACGTCTGGAGGAAATTGACCAAACGCTCGCTCGGTTGGTGGACGCTTTTAAGGGGTTTAAGGAAGCTGTTTTATCGCCCGATCTGGAATCGGTTGATCTTGATATTGAATTGCTGGATGAGGCTATCAATGCCGATTTTGAGAGCTTAAAGCGATGAGTGACACCAACGATAGCGACGCCCTAGAGCGCGGCCTCGCGCTAACTCCGCGATTTGACGCCAACGGGTTGATTTGCGCGGTTGCCCAAGATGACGTCAGTGGTGAGGTTTTGATGGTTGCGTGGATGAATGCTGCAAGTCTGGCCCTCACAATGCAAACTGGTGTTGCCCATTATTGGTCTCGTTCGCGGGGAAAATTGTGGAAGAAGGGCGAAACTTCTGGCCAGTTGCAAACGGTGCGCGAATTACGTGTCGATTGCGATCAAGATGCTATTTTGTTGCGCGTGCAGGTTGGTGGCGACGGCGGATGTTGTCATGTTGGTTTCAAATCTTGTTTTTACCGCGCGGTTGTTGATGCAAATGGTGATTTGGTTCAAATTCAAGATGACCTCGTAACGACGCCTTGACCGATAGAGCCACTCAGGATTGGTAGAGAATATGGAAAATATATCAATCAAACCCTCAAATGCAGGCATATTGGTGATTGCGGCGGCGGCGATTATCGCGGGCCTGTGGTGGTTTGCTGACCTTTTGACGCCTTTGGCGCTGGCGATCTTTCTATGGCTAACAATCGATGCCTTTGCTGAATCGCTTCAAAAACGTTTGCCCTTCATCCCAAAGGTGGCGGCGATACCATTTGCCGTATTGATCGTTTTTCTGTCATTGGCGTTTATTGTTGGGTTTGTGATTGAATATGCGACAGGCTTTTCCCGCTCATTAGGCGCGTATCAAATTCGATTGAACGAGGTGATTGCCCAAGGGCATGCGCTTTTGCATTTGAGCGGCTTGCCGCCAACTGTTGGCCAATTGTTTGCCAAAGTGAACCCGTCACTATTATTGCGCGGCATCGCTGACACGTTGCAGAGCTTTGGCGGTCAAGCGCTGTTTGTCATTATTTACGTGGCGTCGCTTTTTGCGGCTCAAGCCAGCATGCCAAAAAAGATGGAGCAGATTTTTGGCACCGGTGCGCAATTGTCGCGGGCTGGCATGATCGGGAAAGCTATCAGCCGCTCGATGGAGCAATATTTATGGGTGCAAACCATAACAGGCATCATGATCGCTTTGGTATGTTGGGCATTATTCTCGGTGATGGGCTTGCAGAACGCCTTGTTTTGGGCGGTGATGACATTTGTGTTGAGTTACATCCCAGTCGTCGGCGGTGTAGCTGCTAGTGTATTGCCAGCACTCTTCGCGCTGGTTCAGTTTCCCAGTCCGGTCAATGCATTGGTTATTTTTGGTGTCAGCCAAGGCATTCAGTTCCTGGTCGGAAACGTCATTCAACCGCGCATGACGGGCGATAGCCTCAACATCTCGGTGCTGGTTGTGTTCATGTCTTTGGCGTTTTGGGGGAAACTTTGGGGCGGGCCAGGCATGTTCCTCGCGGTTCCATTGACTGTCATGTT
Source organism: Alphaproteobacteria bacterium (assembly GCA_043721175.1). GTDB lineage: Bacteria > Pseudomonadota > Alphaproteobacteria > Caulobacterales > Aquidulcibacteraceae > Aquidulcibacter. Next base: position 370 of record JAYSRI010000498.1, on the reverse strand, counting down.
GATGATTATACTCGCCCAATTTCCCTCAACACGCTGGATTGCTGTGATGATGAGCAATAATGGCAATCCCAATTCCAGCGTAAACCCGCCGCCCAAACCGCTTGAACTGCCCCAAAAAAGTGATAAGCCAGCCCCGCAACTTGACGCCTGATGAACATGGTACAGATAGGCAAGTCATGACACAGCACAACTTCCCGCCATTTGTCGCTATCGACGGCGTTCGAAATTTTCGCGATTTTGGCGGTCATAAGCTCCACAACGGCGGTCAAGTTCGGACAGGCTATTTGTACCGTTCTGCTAATTATGCCGCGATCAGTGAGGGCGGCTTAGTTGCTCTTCAACAAACCGGCATGAAGTTAGTGATTGATCT
>JAYSRI010000497.1:0-2585 GCA_043721175.1 Alphaproteobacteria bacterium | reverse complement strand
CATTGGCCGACACGATCAACCAGTCAGGCGGCATAGCCCACGCCTTCCCAATTGATGCCCGTGACGAAGATGCGATGGTGGCGCTTTTTGACACGATTGAAGCCGACATCGGACCTGTTGACGTTGTGGCGTTTAACATCGGTGCCAATGTTCGCCACTCCGTCGTTGAGACCACGGCGCGGGTTTACCAGAAGGTTTGGGAGATGGCGGCTTTTGCAGGCTTTATTGCCGGACGTGAAGCGGCTCGCGTGATGACGCCGCGCGGTTGCGGCACCATCATCTTCACGGGTGCCACGGCCAGCTTACGCGGACGAGACGGCTATTCGGCATTTGCCGGAGCCAAACACGCACTGCGCGCGCTGGCTCAATCAATGAGCCGCGAGCTGGGATCAAAGGGCGTTCACGTGGCCCATGTGGTGTTGGACGGTGCGATGGAAGGTAACTTTATCAAAGGCTTGGTGCCTGACTATGAAACCCGCCTCGCCAATGGTGACATCATTGGCGTGGATGAAGCAGCCAAGAATTGGGTTTGGCTATCGCAGCAACACAAAAGCGCGTGGACGCATGAGCTTGATTTACGACCATGGAGCGAGAACTGGTGAAGGAACCGAATATGAAGAACGTTGAGTTTATTTTTGATTTTGCTAGCCCAAATGCTTACCTCGCATTGGGTGTATTGCGCGAGATTGCCGCGCGCACCCATGCTAAACTCGTCATCACGCCTTGCCTGTTGGGCGGCATCTTCAAAGCCACAGGCAATCAGGCACCCATGATTACATTCGCGCCCGTGAAAGGCCGGATGGACTATGAGATGCTGGAGACCCGCCGCTTCATTGCCAAGCATGGTTTCACTAAATTCTCGATGAACCCACATTTTCCTATCAATTCAATTCACGCCATCCGTGGTTTGATCGCCGCACAAAGTGTCGGTTTTGGAGATGTTTATGTCGACGCGGTGTTGTCGGGATTTTGGGAGCAAGGCCTGAAAATGGACGACCAGAGTATTATCGCGGGCGTGCTGAATCAAGCCGGACTGGATGGTGACGCGCTGATGGCCGCAACCGCAAGTGCAGAAGTCAAAGCAACATTGATGGACAACACACAGCGTGCTGTCGAGCGCGGTGCCTTTGGTGTTCCGACCTTTTTTGTGGGTGACGAGATGTTTTTTGGCAAGGATCGCCTCGACCAAGTTGAAGCGGCATTGAGCGCGTGAGTGATCACGAGCTTGTTCCTTTTCAAACCATTATGGACAGTCTTGTCTTAAAAGATGGCATTCACAGTGGGCATGTAACAAGCGACTGGATGCAAGGTCGGACGGTTTACGGTGGCATGTCGGCGGCGCTGTGTCTGCGTGCTGTGCGCAATCAATTTAGCGACCTGCCCGCCCTACGCTCGGCCCATATCTCGTTCGCAGGCCCAGTCGCGGGCGATGTTTCAATTGTGGCGCGCATGTTGCGACAGGGAAAATCCGCGAGCTTCGTGTTAGCAGACTTAACGAGTGAAGCGGGTTTTGGTACTCATGCAACGTTTTGTTTTGGCGCTGATCGTCCTTCATCAAAGCGGCAAACGCGATTTCCGATGCCCATAGTTCCAAGCCCTGACGAGGTTGGGCCTCATTTTCGCGAAACAGGCACTAGACCGCATTTTACCCATCATTTTGATATGCGCCTTGCCGCTGGTTCGCGGCCCGTTTCAGGTGCGCAAGAGGCTGATCTCTGCTTGTGGCTCAAGGCCGATGGCAGCGATCCGTCGGCGCTAGACGTTGCCCTTTTAGCCCTCGGTGACGCCCCGCCCCCTGCGGCACTGAGTCTATTTAATCAATATACGCCACTAAGCACCATGACATGGGCGATTGATGTGATGACAACTGACTTGAGCAGCCCCGATGGCTGGTATCTCGCGCATTTGAAGGCTGATAACATTGGCGACGGCTATAGCTCCCAATCGATGGGCCTTTGGGCGTCAGATGGCCGCGCAATTTTATCTAGCAAACAGACGATTGCTTTGTTTGGCTAGCTGGCAATGGGTTTGAATTTAAGGTGCTGCCAAAAAAGTCATCGCTGCAACCACATAGCCTTCCACCGCACCTCGAACCGACGATTCGGGATCAATCCTGAACAATGGCGAATGGTGGGGTGGCGCTTTTTCCAAGTCATCGGTTATGGAGCCGCCGACATTGAAAAACACGCTTTTGACACTACCAAATTCAGGCGCGCCATAAAAGGCAAAGTCCTCGGCCCCCATCCCCGAGCGCGGTACTTGCGACATACGCGCAGCACCAAATGTGGCTGACAAACTATTGCGCAATATGGCGGCGGTCGGTGTGTCGTTGAGGTTTGGCGGTGCCGTCTCTGCGCGCTCAGTCACAATCGGCATGCGGTCTTCAGGCACACCATATGTTCTGGCTATGCCGTCGCTGATCCGACGAATGCCCGACAACAATTGCGCGCGCACTTCTCGGTTGTCCGCTCGCACGGTCAGTTCAAGGCGCGCGTCTTCGGGGATAATGTTGCGTTTGGTGCCCGCTTGAATGACCCCGACGGTCACCACACTGGGTTCAAGGGGAGCAATTGTGCGGCTCGATA
>JAYSRI010000496.1:0-2585 GCA_043721175.1 Alphaproteobacteria bacterium | reverse complement strand
GTGCATTGGTGCGTGACGCGCCTGTTCTGCTGCTGGACGAGGCCACCAGTGCCCTAGACGCTGAAAACGAGCGTCTGGTTCAAAAGGCTTTTGACGAGGCTATGGCGAGCCGCACTACACTTGTGATTGCACATCGCCTCGCAACTGTGCAACGCGCCGACCGGATCATTGTATTGGACAAAGGTGTGGTCGCAGAGCAAGGTACGCATGCGTCCCTAATTGCTCAAAAGGGCATATATGCCCACCTCGCAAACTTACAATTCGATGCCAACCGGAGCGCGTAGTTAAAATGGCCCTAAAGCCCTCAACCCTCATCGTTTTGACTGGTGTCGCCATTGTTGGGGCTCTATCGTTTGCGTGGTTTCGAACAGCATCTCGGGCGGGGGAGTTTACGACGCTGGTTCCTGTTTTTGACGGCAAATGCGTTGATGTCGGTGGTTTGCCGGGTTCTGAAGATATTGTGCTCGACCGAACGAAGGGCACGATGTTCATTGCGTCCGATGATCGGCGTGCTACGGCGGCGGGAACGCCAAAGCGGGGTGGAATCTACGTGCTCCCAATTCGCGGCGCAGAAACAGTTTCGGCGCGACTGGACGCAACCAATGGCATCCCAGCGGCTTTTCACCCCCATGGCATCTCCCGGTTCGTCAACAGCAACGGCCAAGCGACAATCATGGTTGTCAATCATCCAAACGGCTTTAATAACTACAGCGGTACCACAATCGAAGTCTATGACACTTTGCCTGACCAAACTTTGGCGCACCGTCGCACAATTGCTGTAGCTGGACTCACCCGCGTCAACGATATTGTCGCCACTGGTACTGACAGCTTTTATGCGACCAGCGAAAGCGATCTCGCACAAGGCTCCCTCGCTGAAAGCCTTTCAATCATCACCCAAAATGACCAAAGCGGCGCAGTTTGGTATTTTGACGGCACAGCAGGCAAAAAATTGGTATCCGGGATTGGCTTTGCCAACTCACTAGCTTTGACCAAAGACGGCAAAACGCTGTTTGCTAGCGGCACAACCAGTCGCGCGATTTTTGTCTATGACCGAAACCTTGAAACCAACGCACTCGAACAACGCGATCAAGCCTTCATCGGCACAGGCGCTGACAATCTTGACGTTGAAGATGACGGACGCGTCTGGATCGGCACTCACCCCAAATTACTGAGCTTTATTCAGCATGCCGGTAACCCCAAAAAAGGCGCACCCAGTCAAGTTGTGATACTAGAGCCAGCTACAAACGGGCTGGGCGGGAAAGTTGATCAAATCTACTTGCGTGACGAGAAGGACGGGTTTTCGGGCGTTTCAGTCGCAGTGCGCGACGGCGATATGATGGTGTTAGGCAGCGTGTTTGAGCCGGGTATTCGGGTGTGCACTTTGCCACCTGTTTGGAAGCAGTCGGAAAGCCATCCAGCACAGCGCCTGCTCGATACTGATCGTGATGTCGTGCAGGAAGAAGCGGAAAAGGCGGCACAAAAGGCCACAAAAGCTGCCAAAGCGGTTAAAGATTGAGTTTGCTCGACCGCGGTTATGCCTTTAACTTGCTTGCAACACCTGTTGTAGCACTGCCCGAAGGATTGCTTTGGCTGCCTCGCAGCAAGACACTTGTTGCTTCAGATTTGCACTTTGAAAAAGGTTCAGCCTTTGCGGCCATTGGCGCTTTATTGCCGCCCTATGACACGGCAGAAACGCTGTCTCGGCTTGCCCTTGTGATGGACACACTTGCCCCTGAACTTTTCATTGCATTGGGTGATAGCTTTCATGATGTGGACGCCCAAACACGTTTGCATGAAGCCGACAAACATCGATTGCTTGCGCTGTCGAGGACTACGCCCACGATTTGGATCGAGGGCAACCATGACCCCCAAGTACCGACTTGGTTAATTGGTGATCGAGCAGGAAATGTCACCCATGATGGCTTGTTTTTCACCCATGAGCCGACGGGGCGGATTGTAGGGGAAGTGGCCGGCCATTTGCATCCTTGTGCGCGGGTCACAGGAGCCAGTGGTCGCAGTGTGCGACGGCGTTGCTTTGTTAGCGATGGTTGTACTTTAATTATGCCAGCTTTCGGCGCATTCACGGGAGGCCTAAGCGTGCGCGACGTCGCGTTCGACAGCCTGTTTCAAAAGGCACCAATTGCCCTCGTCATGGGTGGCACGCCGCGCAATCCGACAAAAATCAGCGCGATTGAGGTCAAAAAACTGGCTAAGAATTAAACTCATGCTGCTTTGGCTGTTGCCCGCAAGGCGTTTGTTATGATGACAAATCACCAAACTCGTGGTCTTAAAGTAACATGAATACGATCACTAAAGCGCGCTTGAAAACGTGGAAAATTGAAGATGTGGTTGATGGGAATCGACTGCGCGTTCAACTGTCTGCAGCGGCACTGGATTCACTCAGCGACGAAAAAGCCATACGTGCTAGGGTGTTGGACCTACTCAAGGCAGCGTTGTTTCGCGGTCGTCTGATTGCTCAAGAGCGACTGGAAGCTGGTGCCGGGGGTCTGGATTGCTCACGGCTTTTAGCAGCCGTGCAAGATCAAGTTATCTCCGCCCTTTATGACTTTACGACAACCCATGTA
>JAYSRI010000495.1:0-6546 GCA_043721175.1 Alphaproteobacteria bacterium | reverse complement strand
GAAAATCCGAAACAGATTTTCGCCAGCAGTTCTACGCGTCGTCGTCGCCAGCGTCGTCAGCAACGGGTTCGCCCGCCAATGCATCAGCCAAGAGACCTTGGTTCTGGCGAATTTTGTGCTCAATCTCTGCAGCCATATCAGGATTTGCTTTTAAGAAAGCGCGCGAATTATCCTTGCCTTGACCAATGCGTGTGCTGTCATAGGAATACCAAGAACCTGACTTCTCAACGATGCCGACTTTGACACCCAGATCGATCAACTCGCCGTGTTTAGAGATACCCTCGCCGTAAAGAATATCAAATTCGACTTGCTTAAAGGGTGGTGCCACTTTATTTTTGACCACTTTAACGCGGGTCACATTGCCGACCACATCTTCTTTGTCTTTGATCTGACCAATGCGGCGAATATCTAAGCGCACTGAAGCGTAGAATTTAAGCGCGTTACCACCTGTTGTGGTTTCTGGATTGCCGAACATCACCCCAATCTTCATGCGAATTTGGTTGATGAAGATCACTAGCGTTTTGGAACGCGAGATAGAGCCAGTTAACTTACGCAGCGCTTGGCTCATCAAACGGGCTTGCAGGCCAGGAAGGCTGGCACCCATGTCGCCTTCAATTTCGGCCTTTGGCGTCAAAGCTGCAACCGAATCGATTACCAACACATCAACAGCACCAGAGCGCACCAATGTATCTGTAATCTCCAACGCTTGCTCGCCCGTATCAGGTTGGGAGATCAACAGATCGGCAAGATCGACACCCAACTTGCGGGCATAGATCGGATCAAGTGCGTGCTCTGCGTCGACGAATGCGCACACGCCGCCGCTCTTTTGCGCTTCCGCAATAACGTGCAACGCCAGCGTCGTTTTACCTGAACTTTCAGGACCGTAAACTTCGATGATACGGCCACGTGGCAGGCCGCCAATTCCAAGGGCAATGTCGAGACCCAATGAGCCAGTTGACACAGACTCAATCTCGACGGCAGCATTAGCCTCACCCAAGCGCATGATAGAGCCTTTGCCAAATGCCCGCTCAATTTGCGCGAGGGCCGACTCAAGGGCTTTTTCTTTGTCCATATCGTTTTTTTCCACCAAGCGAAGTGCTGCATTTGTGGCGTTGTTTGCCATGATTTCAACCCCTTTCACGATTCCCGCTTGCGCTTGGTATGTCTAACAGCAGACCCCTGTAAAACGCAGCGTATTCATCTCGTGGCATCAGACGTACCCTTTATGTTCACAGAACGCAAGGGGAACATTTGAGAATAATTTACCGTCCTGTCCGATGTTGACGTATCGCCGTTAGCGGCCCGTCACGACTGTGGCGGAAGCTGTTGTTGTTACAGGCGCTTGCGCCGATACCGCCAGTTTCCTCTCAGTGGGAAGGGCTGCCAAATTAACCCCGCCTGCTGCTGCAAACATATCAGCCAAGCTCTCGTAAAAGGCTGCAATTGTCGAGTTATTGGGCCGATCCAATTCTTCCAACGTTGGCAATGGCGACAAGGGCTTGCCTTCATGCGCTGCAGCCATGAAGTTTTCCCATATAAGCGCAGGCATCGTGCCGCCAGTGACGCCATTCATCGGCTTAAATGCGTCATTCCCAACCCATACGCCGCAGATAATATCAGCTGTATAGCCGACAAACCACGCGTCACGGTAGTTTTGGGATGTACCAGTTTTACCTGCGGCCTCTCGACCATCTGGCAGGCGCGCCCGTTTGCCTGTTCCAAATGCCACCACATCAGCTAGCATTGCCGTCATTTGACGGGCGCGTAGCGGTTCATACACCTGAGTCGGCGCGTTATTCTTACGCTGGAAAGCAATTGTGCCACGCGTGGTATCGACACGCTCAATCAAAAATGGATCGACGCGCACGCCGTCATTGGCCAGCGTCGCATAGGCGCGGGTCATATCGTATAAAGTTACTTCTCCGGCCCCTAACGAGATTGACAGATTGCGCGGCAACGGGCTGTCAATTCCAAGGCGTTTCGCGATCAGTATGAGGCGGTCTATGCCCACTTCATTGGCAAGCTGCACAGCGATGGTATTGACGGAGCGGGTGAGGGCGGTGGAAAGGGTCATGGCCCCTGAATATCCGCCGCCAAAATTTTTGGGTCGCCAACCTCCAAACGAAACCGGTCGGTCAACGCGGATAGTATTGGGTGTCATGCCGGCTTCGAGGGCGGCTGCATAGACAAAAGGCTTAAAGCTGGAGCCTGGTTGGCGCTTTGCCATGGTGGCGCGATTATACTGGCTTTCCGCATAAGATCGTCCGCCAACAATAGCCAGCACGCGGCCTTGCCGGTCCATCGCGACCAAGGCGGCTTGGGTGATGCCGGGATTGGTGCCGCTGCCATCGCCGACTAGCCTTTGAACGGCCTCAACAGCCTTGGCTTGCATCCCCGCGTCGACGGTCATGCGGATTATGCGATCAGGGGCTACATCTTTGCCTAGTAAACCAATTTCTTTTTGAGCCATATCAATGGCATAGGCCATTTCGCCTTCAACTGGTTCTGGCGGTATTGTCAACACAACAGGTTGTTGCATCGCGGCATTGGCAACACTTTGAGTAATGAAGCCCGCAGTTACCATACGCTGAAGAACGACCGTCCGCCTTTCGATGGCGGGCTTCGCGGTCAAATCAATTGCCAATCTGCCTGGCGCTTTTGGCAGTCCGGCCAACATGGCGGCCTCTGCAAGAGTGAGTTGGTTTGGACGTTTTGAAAAAAAGCGCCATGATGCCGCGTCAATTCCATAGGCATTCTGGCCAAAATAAATTCGATTAAGATAGACTTCTAGGATTTGCTTTTTCGTCAGTTTCGCGTCGATACGTGACGCGAGAATCATTTCTTGTAACTTACGTTTGAAGGTTTGTTCAGGGCTGAGATAGACGTTTTTCACCAATTGTTGTGTGATCGTTGAAGCACCTTGAACGGTTTCACCGGCTGTCACATTCTCGACCACGGCACGTGCAATCGCCCAAAAATCGACGCCGCCATGTTCAAAAAAACGTGCATCTTCAACGGCCAAAAAGGCCTGAAGTACAGGTGCCGGAATTGAATCAATCGACACACGGCGGCCATATCGCGGCCCTCGCAGTGCTACGGTTTGCCCTGTCGCGTCGACAATCTCCATGCTTGGCTGACGGTTGGCTGTCCATACTTGCTCGGCTGAAGTTACTTTTGGAAGGTCGCCGAGAAAATAGCGCCACGTTCCATACAGTGCCAGCAGCGCCATCCCGAGCACGACACCGGCCACAGCTGTCAAGATCCAGCTCAAGCGCGCGTTTGCTTTGGCGCGTCTGTCTTCCAAATCTGCGCGATAGCCGCTTTGCATAGTGCAATCTTGCCCTTCTTGAGCGCCAAGAGACGCCGCTGATCCGTGGCATAGGTCAAGGTTTATCGACGCTTTTATCCGCAATTTACCGCAATTTACCCCCGAGTTTTGGGCTGTCTGCGCGTGACTGCGAGACAAACTGTCAGACGGGGTCGTCGGGCATGTCATTGTTGGGGCATCGAATATCAACCCCACTTTGGAGACGGGATATGTCCTTTGAACCCAACAATATCTGTCCTGACCAAGCAAGAATTCGAGGCGCTCGGCTACACAAGCGTATCGCAGACCGAAATAGATTTGCCGCAGCATTTGCGTCGCGAATTATGGCGCTCAATGTCAGCTGCGAAACAAAGAGCACTGCTGGACCAGATGTCACCCGCACAAACGCGCAAGATTCGCGAGTCGTGGCACTTTCAGAGCCGCGACAGTCAGTTGTCCCCCCACCAACCTTGGCAGACGTGGCTGTTGCTGGGGGGGCGGGGATCAGGAAAAACGCGTGCCGCAGCCGAGTGGGTGCGTGAGATGATGGAAGCGCAACTCTGTCATCGCATGGCTTTGATCGGCCCAACTTTCGCAGATGTTCGAGACGTCATGATTGAGGGCGACTCGGGCCTGCTTGCGATTTCCACATATGGTGGCCGCCCTAAATTTGAGGTGTCACGCCGTCGCCTCACTTGGCCCAATGGCGGCATGGCGTTGGTGTTCTCGGCCGAAGACCCCGACAGCATGCGCGGTCCTCAATTTGACGGCGCTTGGGGTGATGAAATTGCAGCGTGGTCAAAGCCCGAAGCGGTATTAGACACGTTGCGGCCTGCTTTGCGACTTGGCAGCGACCCACGCTTGGTCTTGTCAACAACACCGCGACCCACGCCTGTTTTGAAATCTCTCGTCGCAGATCCGATGTGTGCTGTGACGCGTGCAGCAACCCGTGACAATCAAGACAATTTGTCTCCAGGTTTTGTCGCTCATTTGGAAGCGCGCTGGGCCGGAACTGTTTGGGCCCGTCAAGAGCTGGATGGCGACATCATTGAGGACCCCCAAGGCGCGTTGTGGACCCGCCAAGACATTGCCGATGCACGTCGTCGCGAGGGCGATCAGAGCGTAAAAATAGACCGGATTGTTGTCGCCGTTGACCCGCCGATATCGGCTGGAGCCAAGGCGGACACGTGCGGCATTATCGTAGCCGGTGCGGGTGGCGAGGGGCGAAACCGCAAGGCGGTCATCCTCGCCGACATGTCTGTGCAAGGCGCTTTGCCCCAAGGGTGGTCAGATGTTGTTGCGCGCGCTTATGAGCAATTTAGCGCCAATTTGATCGTCGCGGAAGCCAATCAAGGTGGGGAAATGGTGCGCTCGACCTTGGCGTTGGCAGCACCCGATGCGCCCATCCGTTTGGTCCATGCCAGTATTGGCAAGCGTGCACGTGCTGAACCAATCGCCCTTCTTTACGCGCAAGGCCGGGTTAGCCATGCGGCACATTTTCGTGACCTCGAAGACCAGATGTGCGGCTTTGGAGCGGCTGGCTTTTCAGGCTCGCCAGACCGCGTTGACGCTTTGGTATGGGCACTGACCGACCTCATTCTTGACCGCACCCACGCCCCTTCAGCACGCAGTTTATGAACGGATATTCAATTATGGCCAACGACCTTTTTTCTCGTCTGTTTAAGCCTGCCGCTGCGCCTCGTGTGCCAGAGACCAAAACATCGGGTTCGGTGCTGGCATACAGTCATTTGGGGCAACCTGTCTGGACGCCGCGTGACTATGGCGCTCTGGCGCGCGAAGGATTTGCGCGTAACGCCATTGCGTATCGTTGCGTACGGATGGTGGCAGAGGCTGCTGCATCGGTGGCGTTGGTGTTGTCCGATGCACAAGGCGATGCCCATCCGTTGGCAAATGTGTTTGCCCGTCCCAACCCCGAACAATCGGGGCCTGAGCTGATGGAGGCATTTTACGGCCACCTTCAGATTGCGGGGAATGGCTGGCTGGAGCTTGTGGCGCTCGATGGTGTCCCGCGTGAAATTTGTGCGCTACGTCCAGACCGTGTGCGCATAATCCCGGGAAAAAGCGGTTGGCCGACTGGCTGGGAACATGACGGCGGCGGGGTCAAGCGGCGGATGTGGCGCGATGACGCCACCGGACGATCACCGATTTGCCACCTCAAATTGTTCAACCCCAATGACGACCTTTACGGCCAATCGCCCTTAGAGGCAGCGGCTATTGCTGTCGATATTCACAATGCAGGTGGTGCTTGGAACAAGGCGTTGATTGACAATGCGGCACGCCCGTCAGGTGCGTTGGTTTTTCGCGGCGCTCAGGGCAACGAACGGCTAACCGAAGAACAATTCGAACGTCTCAAGGCCGAGCTTACGAATGCACATACTGGTGCTGCCAATGCTGGGCGCCCGCTATTGCTGGAAGGTGGGCTTGAATGGACGCCGATGAGCTTGACGCCCGCTGAAATGGATTTTGTGGAAGCGCGTCGTGCGGCTGCTCGCGATATTGCGCTTGCTTTTGGTGTTCCGCCCATGTTGTTGGGCATTCCCGGCGACAATACCTACGCCAATTACCGCGAAGCCAATCTGGCCTTCTGGCGCCAGACCATTTTGCCATTGGTCACTAAGGCCGCAGCGACGCTGGGCCATTGGCTGGCGCCGTGGAGTGATGTCGCGCTGACGATTGCGCCAAACCTTGAAAATGTTGCGGCTTTGTCGGTCGATCAAGAGGCAAAATGGGCGCGCTTGGAGGCGACCAGCTTTCTCAGCATTGATGAGAAGCGTGTTCTGGCTGGCTTTTCACCACGTCCAGCATCGTCGTCATTGGGGGAAGTTGTATGAGCGATGTAACCCCAACGCGTGGGCAGATTACGGTCGATGGTCGCATGACCTTGGCGTTGCTGGTGACGATTTGTCTGGAGGCTATGGCGGGCTTGGTTTGGGTCGGTGCCGCCGCGCAACGCCTGACCGTGCTGGAGGCAAGCGTGACAGCGCAACAGCCTATCACAGAACGGATGGCCCGCATTGAGGTGCAAATGACAGGTGTGCGTACCACGCTCGACCGCATTGAAAACCGCTTTGATAAGGGGAGTTCACGATGAGCGCCCTTGTGATCGCAGGCTATGCAAGCCTGTTTGGCGTGCCTGATCTGGCAGGCGATATTGTTGAGCGTGGAGCTTTCAAAAGCACATTGGAAACGTTGCCTGCCGCCGATATTCGGATGCTATA
>JAYSRI010000494.1:0-6585 GCA_043721175.1 Alphaproteobacteria bacterium | reverse complement strand
TAGCGTTTGTTACAGCTTGTCGTTTAATCACGACATAATCAGGGGCCAGAAATCCACTGGTAACCACGCCACCTAAAACCAGGCCGGTGATTGCGATTTTTTTGATGATGCTCATGGCAATGTCTCCAATTTTGTAGAAAAGCGAAATGCTTTCATAAGGGAGACGAACGGGATTTGTTGATTTCGACATAAGGCGAAATTATTTCTGCATTTTATGCAGCGACCGTCGAGTTTGCTTAAAAACTGGTGATGTGAGGCGGTTACACTGATGCTTCTTGCGTTTGCAACAACCCAACGCCACTTGTCAGCCCTAGACGCGTCAATCTGCTTGATGCGCAGTGGAAACTAATCATCATGTTACTTAGCCGCCTAACCGCCCTCGCCGTCCTTGGTCTTTTAGCATCCAGCTGTTCGCCCGCTGGCGACAAGGTCGGGGATTTCAGTAATGACTGGACTGGCAACGAATTCAACGTAACGGCTGTTCGTGATCCGGCAATTGCTGGCGTCGTTTGTCACTTCGTCACGTTCGAGCGTGGCTTTCTTGACCGGATTGGCAACGGCAAATTCTTTGAAGATCCATCAAACAGCAGTGTCGACTGCCATGCCAACGGCCAAATTGACGAGACCGCGCTGGCTAGCTTACCCAAAAACGCTGAAATCGCCTCACAAGGCACCAGTCTTTTGTTCAAACGTATCGCGCTGCGCCGCATTATCGACGTGCCAAACCGATCATTGATTTACTTGTCCTACGGCCGAGAAATCAAGGGCGCATCAGCCAAAATTGATATGAGCGTGGTGCCGTTTGGTCAGGTGCCAGTCAATGCACCTACCCCGCAAACCGCCACAAAACCTCGCGCCAACTGAAAGCGCCCATGACAGTTCAATACCTATTTTCCTATGGCACATTGCAACAGCCCGAGGTCCAAATAGCAAATTTTGGCCGCCTTTTAGTTGGCACCGCTGACACGTTAAGTGGGTTTCGCGTGGACATGGTTGAGATCACAGATCCCGTCGTGCTGGCGCAAAGCGGGGAAGCATTCCACCCGATCTTGCGCGTTAGCGGCGATCAGCGTGATATCGTCGCAGGAACAGCTTTTACTGTCAGCCAAATAGACGTTGAACGCGCCGATCTCTATGAAGTTGATGACTATCACCGCGTTGCGGTCACACTAAATTCTGGCATGTCCGCTTGGGTTTATGTTGAGCGCGACGCAAAAAACCTCGGCAAAGGGCGATGCATAAATGAGTTTTGACACCGACCTTGAACAACAAAAAGCAACAGCGCGGGCTTGGTTCGAGATATTACGTGACCAAATTCAAGCGGAGTTTGAAGCGCTGGAGGACGAAGCCACTAGCCCGCTGTATAGCGGTGCGGCAGGGCGGTTTGTGCGGACGCCTTGGTCTCGCGCAGTCGATGATGGCGGCGGCGGCGTCATGGGCATGATGCACGGACGCTTGTTTGAGAAAGTCGGCGTCCATGTATCGACCGTTCAAGGGCAATTCCCCGCCGATTATGCCAAAACCGTGCCCGGTGCCGCACATGACCCCCGCTTTTGGGCTTGCGGCATCAGCTTGATCGCGCACATGCGCAATCCCCATGTCCCTGCTGTTCATATGAATACTCGCATGATTGCAACGACGCAAAGCTGGTTTGGCGGTGGTGCTGATCTCACGCCAACCCAAAACTACCAACGTGATCAAGCGTTCCCTGATGCCATCGCCTTCCATGGTGCGATGAAGGCGGCTTGCGACCGCCATGATCCAGCCTATCACGCCAAGTTCAAAGACTGGTGCGACACCTATTTTCACTTACCTCACCGCAACGAACCGCGCGGCATCGGTGGAATTTTTTACGACCACCACAATAGCGGCGCTTGGGGCAAAGATTTTGCCTTCACCAAGGATGTCGGCACCAGTTTCCTTGCGGCTTATGCCGCCAATGTTCGTGCTCGAATGGCTACACCTTGGACAGATGCCGACCGCGCCGAACAAAAGGAACGACGTGGCCGCTATGTCGAATTTAACCTGCTCTATGATCGCGGCACAATGTTTGGTCTCAAAACGGGCGGCAACGTCGAGAGCATTTTGTCGTCGATGCCGCCAGAAGTTACTTGGGGTTAGGGCTGTTAGTTCATCCCGGTTCAAGTTGATAATCCGCAAGCAAGGCGTGAATGAAATTCGTGCGACCCTCGATATTATTGAGGCAAAAATAAAATCAATATGAGTAAAAAACATCATTATGAGTAAAAAATAGAATTCCAGCAGTTAGCGATTAACTGCGCTCTCGAGGAACGATATCGCGTTATATTTTCGTGTTTTTGTCGCAAATTGCTTTAAGCCGCTTCAATGTCCAACTCAATTAGGCTAAATGTTGGGTTTCTACAATATTGAGGCTTGGTTGCCCCAAAATGTTCAGTTGTCAAAACACTTGCGGCTGAATGCCTGTCGTAATTAAGTGAAGGCGACCAAGTGCGCAGAGTTTCGTTCAGACTGCGCCTTTGGGCTTTGTCCAAAATACCTGAATAATACCAAGTGCCCATTGAGATGACGCAGCTGACTTTGGCTAAACTGCGCGGGATCGCGACTAACCAAAGTCGCTCTGCGAACATAGGCGTTTGTGAGTATAACGAAGCGCACTATCGTAGTGCGACTTTGGTAAGTCGCAATCCGCGCTTATGCGAGTATTATGCGCCATTTCAATGGGCCCTTGGTATAATACAACTTTAGCCGCCCCAAATAACAGCCCCTGCCAAAACTAGATGCCTCATCGCGCCAATGGTCGTATTGTTGTCGCACTGAACAGGAGGCCATTTATATGAACCGCGCCAAACTCATCAAAACGTCGCTCGTTTCTGGCTTTGCATTAGCCACCATCGCGCTTTTACCAAGTTCAGCCAGCTCACAAGTCGTAAAAGCTGCTGAACAAGCCAAGGCGGCGCAACAGCATCCTCAGATCGCCGCACAATTTGGTGGCGCGATAGACGGACCGCTTGGCGCTTATGTGACCAACATTGGCGAAAAAACAGCGCGGGCGGCGGACTTAGCTGGCATGTGCAAGTTCACCGTCATCAACTCAGATGTCGTTAACGCATTTGCAGTGCCAGGTTGCTATATTTACGTGACCCGTGGCCTGTTGACGATCATGAATTCCGAGGATGAACTGGCCGCAGTGCTGGGCCATGAGCTTGGTCATATTCAAGGCAAACATTCTTATCGCCGCCAACGCGCTACTCTGTTAACAACATTAGGTGCAGTCGCGCTAGGTGTTGCCACACGCAGCCAGGATGTGATGCAGCAAGCGGGCCAATTGGCTCAGGTCTACACACTTAGCTACTCGCGCGGTCAAGAAAACGAGTCTGATAGCTATGGCGTGCGTCACTTAAAAGCCAATGGCTACAATATGTTCGCGGCTTCTGATATTATGGGTGCCTTGGGTGCGCAAGAAGCGCTGGACGCCAAAGTTAATAACCGCGAAGGTCGCCAGATTCCAAATTGGGCACGAAGCCACCCTGTTTCGTCTGAGCGCGTGGCGTTGACAAGTGCTGCTGCACGGGCCGCTGGTGGCACACCGACTTCACCGCCCGAAACCATTGTCCCCTTCTTCAATGCGATCAACGGGATGCGCGTCGGCGATGATCCAGAACAAGGCTACGTGAATGGCCGTGTATTTTCCCATCCAAGCATCAAAATCACGTTTGAAGTACCTGCAGGCTTTACACTGTCTAATTCAACTCAAGCCGTTCAGTTCAGCGGTCCAAACAGCACAATGGGCCAGTTTGCAGGCGGGGGCACATTATCCGGCGGTCTTGATGCTTATGCACTAGCCGCCCTGAAATCGGTTTTAGGGCAAGTGCCCGCGGACGTTGGTTCACCGCAATCGACAACTGTGAATGGATTGCCAGCTGTTTCCATGCTGGCACGTGCCACGCCCCAAGGTGGGCAAGCCGTCGATGTCGCGGTGATGGCATATAATGTGAACGGCAAAGCCTATCACTTTTTGATCCGTGGTCCTGCAGGGCAATTAAACCCGACCTTCCCGATCACCCAGTCCATGCGGATGCTCAGCGACAGTGAAGTCGGGGCTTTGCGTCCCCGCCAACTTGAAATCGTTACGGCACGTTCGGGCGACACAATCGCCAGCTTGTCATCACGCATGGCCTACAATGACTTTCAAGTTGATCGCTTCAAAATGATCAACGCGATCACGTCAGACCGCGCTTTGGTGGCGGGCGAACGGTTGAAGATTGTGACTTACGGGCGGTGATGTGAGCTATAGTAAAGGTCCAATCAATTGACACAGCTAACAACCGCTTCAATACGTTGGACCGCGACTTACCAAAGTCGCTTCCCGAACAAAAGCGTTTTTGAGTAGTTGTTAGCGCGTTAGCATAAGTGCGACTTTGGTAAGTCGCGGTCCACGGGCATGAAAATGCTTTCGGTTATTTCAAAGGGCAGCAAATATCAAATAACGGTAAGCAGTTAGTGCTGCGCGCTCGCTTTGTTGAGTGTCACAAAAATCGCCCACGCGCTCCATCCCGACAGAACAGCGCACAGGGCGTACAACAGCTGTGCTGTCGGCGTGCGGGTATGGGCGATGCCGACAAATACCCACATCGAGGTCAAGGCGATCATCGTTACAAATAGGATTGTGGCGAACGTGGGCGCTAAATTCATGCTGCCATTGCGCCACGTTGGCCGCGTTCCCTCAAAAACAGACATTGCCGTCATGCCAAGGCCCGCCAAACCAATCAACCATACAGCAGGTTGATCCACCGCCAACAATCCATCGCTATCTTGGGCGACCCACGACACCAATAACGATGCCCAAAACGCATAGTCGCTTGTTGCGGGGAGGCAAATGCGGGGTCCCGGTCGATTACTCAACGACCTATGCCTTTGCGACCATATTCGGTAATGTGATCTTCTGTGCCAGCGACCCGTCAAACAAGCTCGCGTCGTTGAGAACATTTGGTCCACCGTCGGGCGCGCTGGTGAAGCGGCCAATTGCCGAGCCAGGCGTAACGTCTTTGCCAGCGGCCAGATCATCGATGATGGCGCTAAAGCTCTCTGCCGTGAGGTCTTCGTGGTAATAATCATGGATCGCGACTATAGGTGCGTTCGCACAAGCGCCCATGCACTCCATCTCTTCCCAGCTGAATAGGCCGTCAGGCGTGACGTGATGATGCTCACCAATCCGGCTTTTGCACACAGCGATCAAATCGCCCGATCCACGCAACATACACGGCGTGGTGCCGCACACTTGCAGATGATGCTTACCAACAGGCGAGAGGTGGAACATCGTGTAAAACGTCGCGACTTCATAGACGCGGATGTAGGGCATTTCTAACGCGCCCGCGATAAAGCGAAGGGCCGGTTCACTGACCCAACCCTCTTGCTTTTGCGCCAGCCATAACAGCGGGATGACGGCTGAGGCTTTGCGGGCTTCGGGGTATTTGCCCATCCAAAACGTAACTTTGGTGGCGCTATCTGGTGACCAGGCAAATGACTTCGGTTGAACTTCAGGAGGGGCGAGGCGACGGGTGGCCATAGGGTTAGGTCTCTTTGTTGGGGGTGATAGGCGTGGTCAGTGAACGCCTATTAAAGTCATCTCGAAGGCGTTTGTACCACGGAACCATAGTGGGCACGACTATACTAAACGTCGTGGCTACGACTACGGACAAAATAGTCAAACCCAAGTCGTCATCCAGATATTCATCTAAAACGAGTAGCACAAGAAAAATCGGGCCAAATGAAAAGACGAAATCTAAAGCGCAGGCAATCGAGTATCGGAAAGCCCCCCCGGGAAAGTTCTGACGCGACGGCATTCGCCAATACAACCAGAGCGTTAGCAGTCCGACTAGCATGAGCACGAGTCCCAAGGTAAAACTCATTTTACAAAAGCCACACGCGCGATTTTGCCATTACGCAGTGAGTAAATCGCCAGCACTTCAAATGCGTCCCCATCTGGGCTGCGCCGCACGCGCTCATGGTCGATGACAACATTGGCGCAGGCCAAGCGATTGACGAGTTCCGCGTGGTTTTGCGGGAATTGCGCGAAAACGCTGGCATATCGGGCGCGATAATCAGCTATGCCGTGCAGGTTCTCGGCACCATTGAAATCAGCAACGACGACATCGTCTGCAAAGTGGGCAACGTGACTGTCTAAGTCTTGAACATTGTAGGCGGCCAATTGGGCTGCGATCACCGCTACGTTGGCGACTTCATCACCCTGCCCTGTAACCGTATCGCAGCGCGCCATCAGGCCATCGCGCAAAGTATAGATAGGCATCACGTCGGCGACGGGATCGTTCACGCCATCAGCGGGGCGAGAATGCTCACGCTTGATGACTACGTTACTCAATTCCATCCGCCCCAACACATCTGTGCGGTCCATCGGATAGGTTTTGAGATGGCGCGCATACATCTTGCGCGCACCCTCGCGACTGGTCAGCCAAGGTTTGCCGCCAAATGGCGCGACGGTGTAATCGTCAGTTAGGGTCGCGAGCACGCCGTCGAGCTCGGAGGCGGCATAGGCGGCATAGTGGGTGTCGATGATGTTGGTCATAAATTGATCCCCCCTCCGAC
>JAYSRI010000493.1:0-2613 GCA_043721175.1 Alphaproteobacteria bacterium | reverse complement strand
GCTCGGCACTGACGTTTTTGACAGAAATTTCGCTGGCAAGAAAGCGCGCGCCATCCTCGACCACAGCCAACAAGGCGACAGCGATAAACTAGGTTTCTTGGTGAACCTTTTACTGCGGCCAAACGACTACAAGAGACGCCAAAGATATTCAAACCAAGCCAATTTCCAAAGGTGAGCCATGACAGAGATCAACAACATAGAAGAGCTGGAGCACATGCTGCCCTTCTATGCCAATGGCACTTTGCAAGAACGTGACCGCTTGGCCGTTGACGCGGCGCTTGACCAATCGCAACACTTGCAAGCCGTCTTGCGTGAGCATCTGATTTTGATGTCCGAAGTTAAGGGTGGAGGGGAAATGCTGACGCGAGCTAGTCGTCCAATTGATGAGCAATTGGAAATTGTGTTGGCACGCATTGATGCCTTGGAGCCAACGCTTAGTGCGCCAATTCCCTCGGCTAAAGTGGCGGCTTCGGGCCACAATTTGAAATCGCTGCTCAGTTTCTTAAGCCCCAGCGCTTGGCATCCCGCAGTATCGTTGGCGCTGATGGTTGCACTTGTTGCGCAGGGCGCTATCCTTTTGGCCGTTGCCTCTGATAGCCAGTCAAAGGCCAACCAAGTCGCTGCCCTTGAAAAGCGGGTCGGTGATCTTGAGTTTCAATTGGCCTCTGGCCCCGATGACGGGACAAGCCAAAGCGGGATTGTCGTGCAAGTGCGCCCGACCGCAAAATGGCAAGAAATTGAAACGCTGTTGCGCGCCCAACGCCTGACGATACAAGAAGGCCCCAATGATAATACGTTGTTGCTTGGCAGCAGTGCGACCGGGCAAGCACTTGATACATTGATTGAGCGTCTGCGCGCATCGCCCGTTATACTTGCGGCAGACAAAGCGGCATGACCAAACAATTTGTGCCCCAATTGGCTGTTGTCGCGAGCCTTGTTGTCTCGATGGCTTCGACGCTTACTTTCGCCCAAGCGATACCACATTCCGACCTGCCACAAACGCAACCGTCGGAGCAGCCGAGGAGGAACACAGGCGGTGTCGGGATTGGCCTGTCGTTCAAATTCAGATCCAAGCAACCAGCAGTTACGAGTATGGTTGAACCAACACTGGAAATGCGCGATGCCGTGATCGAAGAATTTATCCCCGATCAAGTCATCTTTGTCGTGCGCGGGCGCGATCAAGATCTTGCTGCTATTGCTGCGGCGGCAAACGTCACGATTATCGATACCAGCTGGCTAGACGAAGCAGGTATTACAATGGTCGTCGCTTCGTTACGAGCTGGCGATACGCCACAAACTAGCGCGCAACGCCTCGGTCGATTGCCAAGCGTGGTGTGGGCGCAGCCCAACTACCAGTTTCAATTGCTCGGCGGTGCTTTGCCAAGGCGTTTTGCCTTGCATAAAATCCCTGAACGCCAGCCAAGGGTATCAGGCAAAATTGTCATGATCGACGCTGTTGTTGATACTGGCCATCCCAATCTCGCGGGGGCCGGGGTGGAACAACGGATTTTTGGGGTCACTCAAACTAGCGCGGTGCATGGAACAGCGGTAGCGGCGTTGCTTGTTGGTACAGGCAATTATCCAGGCACTGCCATGGGCGCACACTTGACCAGTTTAGCCGCATTTGGTGCGCCCCAAGCCGGGGTATCACTGTCACGCACGGCGTATTTGGCGCGTGCTATGAACGAAGCATCAAGATTGCGACCTGACGTGCTCAACTTATCTTTCGGTGGCCCCCAAGATCGCCTTTTGGGTGTTATGCTTGATACAATCCATACCAATGGCGTTTGCGTGTCGGCGGCAGCAGGAAATGGTGGCGCGCAAGGCCGGGTCTTGTTTCCCGCCTCTCATCCTGACAGCCTCGCTGTGACGGCCATTGATGAAGACCTAACAGCATACACTTATGCGTCAACGGGCGAGCGGGTCGATATAGCTGGGGTTGGTGTTGGGCTAAGTGCCGCCGTGCCAGGCGGGCGACGCACGGTTTCCGGCACCAGTTTCTCAACAGCCGTCATTTCGGGTGCACTGTTGCGGATGCCCGCCTGCAATGGCGGTCGCAATCCAAGTCTCATGAAGCAGAACGTCAGCGCGTACGCACAAGACCTTGGGCCGCCAGGCAAAGACAATGTGTTTGGGGCCGGCTTGTTCCGTCTAACCCCGGCCCGAAAGCGCAACTAATATAAACGGCCCTCGAAATGACCGACAACCGTTTCATAACCTTGGGGACGCGACTTACCAAAGTCGCATTACAATTGACCGTCAATTGTTTCTGACAATTGCGTTTGCTCGCATGGCGACTTTGGTAAGTCGCGATCCGCACCAATCTGCCATTTGTTAGCCATGTCAATTCATTAGGCCGTTGGTATAACTCTGGTTAAAATGATGACGCGCCACTTGTGTCGCGCGCCATTCAACCAATTGAAGGGCGCACTAACCAAGGCTTGGTTCAATCGCTTTGCAGGCTGCTAGCAAGCCTTGAACGGCGGCAACTGACTTGTCCCACATTTCTTTTTCTGCGGCGTCCATCGGGAACTCAATCACACTCTCGATACCACCAGCACCAATAACGGCTGGCACGCCGACATACATGTCGTTTATGCCATACTCGCCTTT
>JAYSRI010000492.1:0-2617 GCA_043721175.1 Alphaproteobacteria bacterium | reverse complement strand
CGACTGACCAATATCGTAAATCCTCAAGTGTGATTGGATTGCCCGTCACAGCACAACGCACAAATCGCCCAGGCCGCAAAATCGTTAGTTCCGGCGATCCATAATGAACCTGCGCCGCACCTTCACCAAATGTGTTTAGTTTGTCGAGCATGTCACTGTCATAACCAAGTTTGCCATTTTGTCACCTGCGGGGGTGCAGTGGGAATGAAAAGTGGTGCACCCCCTCGACAAAGCAGGGACTTAAAAGTAGTGTTTGACGTGTGGGGGCGTGGCAGTCCTCTGCCGCACTTTTCCAAAAGAAGGGCGGCAGAGGGCTGCCGCGCTCCCAATCAGAGAGATTTGTTGTGAACACACTACGGACGACAACCACCGGCTAATGCCGGCGATGCGTGGCAAGGCGTATCGCTTCGGCAAAGTCGTGTCCTTGCCCTTCGCGCAGTTTTGATCCCATATTATCTATGAAGCCAGACCATGGCCCATCCCCTCCAACTTTCTGTTCCAGCCAAGGTGCTTTTGGGAGCGCAGCGCGTATACAAGCTCACGCTGTCACCACTGATTGGTCAGCAATGCCGCTATCTGCCGACATGCTCGGATTATGCAGCCGAGTGTGTGCGCATGCATGGTGCGTGGGCGGGGTCTTGGTTGGGCCTGGCGCGGCTTTGCCGCTGTAGGCCGGGAGGCGGGGATGGTTATGATCCGGCTCCTTTGGTTTGTGAAGCGGTGTCGGCGTTGACGCCTTGGAAGTATGGGCAATGGCAAGTGGTCGAAAATGGCCAATCATCAGATGAGACAAAGCCATGAAAATAGCTATGCGCTTAGTTTGTGCAGCCATATTGTTGCCCCTCATGGCTGCGTGCATTTCTGTGACTGTCGATGAACGAACCGCTTTCCAACCGCCAAAGCGTAAGCTGCCTGCGGCAACAACTGTCGCTGAACTTGCTACGCGCTACTACGAATCTGAGCAAAAGCGCGGCGTTGAAAAAGGAATATGGCGCGTTGTGCCGACTGGCGACGGTGCCACGCAAATGCTCTATGACGAAGAACGTCGTAAAGAAGCTCGTGGCCGCCCTTTGCCGCGCCAGTGGTTCATTCGACATGGCTTCATGGGCGAGGGGGAACGGCGCATCGCGTGGACCCAATATTCTCAAGAGAACCCAAGCAATCCGCAACGGCCATTGGTTGTGCATTGTTCTGGAAATGCAGGGGATCGTTACGTCGGTGGAACTGGGTACGCACGTGACGCTTTTGAATGGGCAGATGTGCTTGGTTTTGACTATCCCGGCTATGGCGATACGCCCGGTCCAGCAACTGCAGAGAACTTTGAAGCTGCTGCGCAATCGCTTGTTGCGCATGTACGGCGTGTCTACGGAAATCGGAAACTTGTGTTTTGGGGGCATTCATTAGGCGGCTTTGTATGTTCTCGACTGGCCTCAATGGTGCCCGAAACAGACGGTCTTATTTTAGAGACAACGGCACCAAATGCAGCCGCTGTTGCGCGCGCTTGGACGCCAAGTTATTTGCGCTTATTTGTGCGCCCTAAGGTATCTCCAAGCCTTGCGAGTTACGATGTTATTGGCGCTGCTGCCCAAGTGAAAGCACCCATACTGGTGCTTGGCGCGTCAAAAGACGATGTTTTGCCTGTAACCTTGGCTCGCCAAGTTGCCGATGGACTCAAATCACGCAATGCAGACATAACTTATCACGAGTTTCGAGAGGCAAGCCACTTGGACGTTGCTTGGCAACCCAACTACAACGCGGTCATATCCGCTTACTTTTCAAAAATAGAGTCCCAACCATGATCGACCTAAAATTCCCTGATGGCGCTGTTCGTGCCTATGATGACCAGATTACACCGCTAGCGATTGCCGAGGGTATCTCCAAAGGCCTCGCCAAAAAAGTTGTGGCGGCCAAGATTGACGGCGCGTGGTGGGATCTCACGCGGCCTTTAGAAGGCGGTGGTAGCTTTGAATTGGTGACGCGCGACAGTGCAGACGGCTTAGAGGTTTTGCGCCATGATTGCGCGCATGTATTGGCCCAAGCCGTGCAGGACTTGTTTCCCGGCACCCAAGTGACAATTGGCCCCACAGTCGAAGACGGCTTTTACTATGACTTTTACCGCGAGGAGAAATTCTCCACCGATGACTTTGAGGCCATCGAGAAGCGGATGCGCACCATTGTTGATATGGACTTGCCGATCACGCGCGAAGTGTGGGACCGCGAAGAGGCCATCGCGCACTTCAATCAGATTGGCGAGACCTTCAAAGCCAAGATCATCGATGATGTGATCCCCGCTGGCGAAGCGATCACAATTTATCGTCAAGGTAATGAATGGAAAGACTTGTGCCGCGGCCCGCATTTGCCTTCGACTGGGCGGCTGGGCAAAGCGTTTAAGCTGATGAAGCTGGCGGGCGCATACTGGCGCGGTGATCAGAATAACGAGCAACTTCAGCGTATCTATGGCACCGCGTGGGCCGACGATAAGCAACTTGAAGCCCATTTGATGCGCCTTGAAGAAGCCGAGAAGCGTGATCACCGTAAAATCGGCCGCGCGATGGGCTTGTTTCATATGCAGGAAGAAGGTCGCGGCATGGTGTTCTGGCATCAAAAAGGCTGGACC
>JAYSRI010000491.1:0-2625 GCA_043721175.1 Alphaproteobacteria bacterium | reverse complement strand
TCGCGTTTGATTCGGTAGCAACCTTAACCGCCATGCAAAACTTTGTTCAAGGTGGCGAATTGGCAGCTTATCAAGGCAAGGTTGCACCTCGCAACAAGTTTGATTTGCCAAGCATTGCCAACGTTGATTTGCGTTTCCAACAGGAATTGCCGAGCCCAATCCGCGGTCACAAGATCAAGGTGATTATGGATGTGGAGAACCTGGGCAACATGATCAACCCACGTTGGGGCCTCATCGAAGCAACCGGCTTCCCGTCGGTCTATCAACTGGCAAATGCGGCGCAAGCCAACTTTGGTCTTGATGCGGCAGGCGCGCCAATCCTTGGCTATCGCTACTCAGGCTTTACTGCGATCCGCAACGAAGTATGTCCAACAGTGAGCTGTGAGCAACGCGGCTTCTGGAAAGTTGCTGTCGGTTTCCGCTACGAATTCTAAATATACACCTGCCTTTGTGCAGCGCGAAGGGGCGGCCTTATGGGTCGCCCCATTTTCGTTTTGTCGTCAGTACTCTAAGGGTAGGGGAACTTCATTTTCCAGACGAGGCAGCGCGCCATGACCCACGACCAGTCGCATGATCCCAAACGTCGGCTTTTTCTCAACGCGTGGGCGATGGGGGCCGCAGCAGCAAGTTTCTCATCGCCGTGGAAAGGTTCTGCGCACGCGCAAACTCCGAAATTCATCAGTGATCCCTTCACGTTGGGGGTAGCGTCCGGCGATCCCAATTTCGACGGGTTTGTTCTTTGGACTCGCCTTGCCCCCAATCCAATGGATCCAGAGTTTACCATTGACGGGCTAGTTGATGTGCAATGCGAGATCGCCGAGGACGAGGCATTTGCTCGGATTGTGCGCCGCCAATTTGCTATTGCTAGACCAGATAATGCCCATAGCGTGCACGTCGAGGTCGGCGGGTTACGGCCAAACAGGGTTTACTACTATCGCTTTCGTGTTGGTCTTGCCGTTTCGCCGATTGGCCGCACGCGCACAACGC
The DNA here is from genome assembly GCA_043721175.1 of Alphaproteobacteria bacterium. Classification (GTDB taxonomy): domain Bacteria; phylum Pseudomonadota; class Alphaproteobacteria; order Caulobacterales; family Aquidulcibacteraceae; genus Aquidulcibacter. The sequence goes on along the minus strand of JAYSRI010000491.1, from coordinate 1,638 downwards.
CAGAAGTTGGCGCGCCACTCGCAAAGCTGCGTTACGCTTTTCATTCTTGCGCGCACTATGAACATGGACTGTTCACCGCCTATGGCGATATGGCCAAGCAGAATCCAGATGTGATCGTGTCGCTAGGCGATTACATTTATGAAGTGGCCTATGGTCCGCAAGCGCGCCGCATGCCTGTTGAGGACGCGTCGACCTTGGCTGAATATCGCTTGATTCATAGCGTTTATAAAATGGACAAAGACCTTCAGGCCGCTCATGCCGCTGCGCCGTGGTTGTACATTTGGGATGATCACGAAGTTGCCAACGATTATCAAGGCAATTTTGGCAAGGTTCTGCCAGGCCAAGATGTGGCGCGCGATTTCCCGGTCCGCAAGTATAACGCTTACAAAGCCTTTTTTGAACATCAGCCTTTGCGCGCGCGCTCAAGGTTTGACGCGGCAAATCGTATGCGCATCTATGGCAGCAGCCTGTGGGGCGATTTGGTTGATTTTACCTTGCTCGACACCCGTCAGTATCGCGCCAAGGCGGCCTGCCTAGAGGAAGGCCGCCAAGAAGGTGGTAATGCCATTCGCGCAACCTGTAGCGAGCTGCAAGACCCCAGCCGCACCATTCTAGGTGCACGCCAAGAGCGCTTCATGAACGACGGCTTTATGCGCAGTCCGACCAAATGGACCGTGTTAGCGCAGCCCACTTTATTTTCGACCCTCAATCAGAAAAATAGCCGTGGCGAACCCACAGCCTTTACCGACGGTTGGAGCGGGTTTGAGCCAGCACGCCAAAAAATCATCGACATGATGGCACGACGTCGGCGCGACAGTTCGTGCGTGGTCATTGGGGGAGACATGCACGGATTTTGGGCGTCAGAAGTCAAAACTGATTACTCAAAGCCTGAAAGCGAGGCCGTCGCGGTTGAATTTGTGTGCACGTCAATCGCCAACATGTCTTACAATTATAACCGTTTCCAAGCACTATTGCCCGATAACCCACACATTAAATGGCAAGATGACCGCCTACGTGGCTATGGACTTGTTGACGTCACACCGACGACGCAAGACGTAAAGTTGATGGCAACTCCGACGATCTGGAAGCGCGATCAACCGTTTACACCACTGCGCCGATATGTGGTTGAGCGTGGGCGTGCGGTGTTGAACCAGGCCTAGCCAAAGGACCGCGGCACTCCAGTGCCGCTTTTCCACCCAACAAGGGCGGCACTGGAGTGCCGCGCTCTGTATCTTCAGGATACCCAATGACACTGACTATCCCCGCCGAATGGGCACCACACAAAGCGATTTGGACCTGTTGGCCAAGTGCCGCCGACTTGTGGCAAGAAGATCTTGAGCCTGCACGCGCCGAAGTTGGTGCAATGATCAAAGCCTTGATCGCGACAACCCCCGAAGGCGGGCAAGGTGACGTCGTGCACGTGTTGGCCGATGGCGCAGAAGCATTCGCCAGCGCGCGCGCCGCGTTGCCTAGCCAAGTGTTTGTCCATGACGTGCCATTCGGCGACATTTGGCTGCGCGATACAGGGCCAATCTTTGCGATTGACAGGCACGCAAAGCTCGCACTGAGATTTGGGTTCAATGGTTGGGGCGGCAAATACGACTTGGCCCACGATGATACGGTCGGCGCTGAAGTGGC
>JAYSRI010000490.1:0-2639 GCA_043721175.1 Alphaproteobacteria bacterium | reverse complement strand
ATTGAGAATAATCCCGATGCTGCAGGCGTTATCTTTGACGGCTTCCCGCGTACTCCGGCTCAGGCTGTGGCGCTTGACGGTTTGCTCGACAAGCACGGCCATCGGATCGACGCTGTTGTGCGCCTTGTTGTGAACGATAAGGAATTGCTGGACCGCGTAACGCGCCGCTTTGAAGACCAAGGCCGCGCGGACGATAATCCCGTGACTTTTGCCAAGCGCATCACTGCTTACAATGAACAAACCGCCCAGCTCTTGCCCTTCTACGCTGATCGTGGCCTGTTGCGCGAAGTGGATGGCATGGCAAGCATGGACGCGGTTGCAGGCGCAATTGATGAGGCGCTTGAGGCGTTAGGGTAAAAGCACTACATTCCTATCGTCGGACACGCACCCTACGATTCTGCACTATGAAGCACTTGCTTCGCACAGTCGCGTAAGCTAGCTGTTCAAAGTAAAGTGCAATTTTATCAGGTCCAATTGGTGAGATACAGGAATGGGCGTCGCAATGCGCTCCGCGCGGTAGGGCGCATTCCCCGCTTGGAATGCACCGTCTTCGGGCTCATCACCCAAACATTGATTGGAGATTAAAAACGGCGCATCCGAAGATGGATGCACCCAAAAATTCTGCGACTGAAACCGCCACCGTCAAGAACGCTAGGCGACTGGTTAGGAGACGACTGGTGGACGCTTTTTATGGTCTGCGCATACTTGCAGGTAAGTCGAAAAACAATCTGGAACCGCCAGCGTGACGGCCATGCGCAATTTCCGCAATCTGTTTGTAGGGGTAGCAGCAGGCCACGTTGGCGAAGTGCGGAAGTCCGCGAATGGTCTGGCGCGACGAATAGCCCTTCTCAGGGTTGAGCCGTGAGCAACTGTCATCTGCAAATCAATGCGAAGTTCGAGCGTTCAAATTGGGCTTCACTTCGAGCAGATGAAAGTTATTGAACGGCAATGATTGGCCGAATGCGGGTCGGCGGGTTTGGGGCCTAATTGAGCTAAAACAGACGCTCTAGGAACGCGGCTGAGCTGGAACACTTACAATTGAGACAAGGTTTTGCGGGAACGCAGTGGGTTGTAAAACCTGTCCAAAGCGGCTTTCATCTTGACGATATCGCCTTCTGACTTGGAAAAGATGACGTAAGGCACGCATGTCATAGTCGATTTAGATGTTGGTGCTTTACTAATGACACGACCACAAAGCCGTTGATGGATGACACATAGACCCCTAGTTTGGATTTAACTCGCATCATGTCACCGTTTTAGACAAATATGTCGATGCCAGTGGCGTTATCAGCCGCATCAAGGATTTTGGCGCGTTTGTGGTGCGCCAGAACAACGTCGAAAGCCAACTCTGGAACGAAATCCGCAGCAACGAATTCACCGGACGGCCAATCTAGTAAGAAAGGGCGGCACAAAGGAATGGCTGCAACGTCTCGACCAAGAATTAGGCGGTATAGCGCTGCCCGCTAAGCGCGGACATAAAGTAAAAGCGGAAGTATAGCGCAAGGCAATTTAATTCGCATCATGTCACCTTTTTGCCCTTGCGCCCTTGGCTCTCGAGAGCGAGTGTGGTTCAATATGGTGCATTCCAAGCGCGGAATGCACCCTACCGTGCTGAGCACATTGCTGGCTTTAGAACCCGACAAGTTGGTGTCATCTCATGTGATTTATGTTGACATATGCGTTCCGTCTCGTAGTGATTGAGGCCGTCAACGAAAATCAAAATGATCCCGGATCATGCTTAAGATCGGGTGAAAGGGAATTGGGGTTCACGCTTGCTCGCGGATGCACCTAACGTCATCAGCATTGATTGGAAGTCTCCTGGCCGGGACTATCTGGGCTTTTTTCCCGAGGTTCATCTTGATTTAGCTTTTTTGCATGGCGCGGACTTTAGCGACCTGCAAGACGACTTGGCGTTTGAAATGCCCGAAACTGTTTTTGAAGCGCTGTCGGCGTTCGTTGCTGTACATTCTTATGAGCTGTGGAACTTAAATCGCGAATGTGACGATTATCATTTGATGTTGGTACCTAGAGGCCAAGGTAGCGATGCGCTTGCCATGGCAGCAAAGCTATCCGAAGGCGAAGATGAAGGCTTTGGGTGGTTTGCAGAGCGCTTGGCCCCGGATGCTGCAAAGGCGATTTCAAAGGGTAAACCGCTCAAAAAGGCGGCCCCAAAGGCAAAGAAGCTAACCTCAATTATCGAAGACAGCGAACATCATCTGGGATATGGCGACATATTATACGGCTCTTGCCATATCCTGTTCATGGAATTTGATGACGACGGTGGCGGGGCTAGGCCGCTTGTTGATACGCATAAGTGGCCAATTGAAGATGTGCCATCCGCTGGATTTAGAACTTTAGATCAACAGCTTAAATTTTGGCCCATTTATGGTGGCGACACTGTACAGTTTTGGGTTAGTAATCCGACATCCAAACAACATCAAATTGTTGCGGTGAGCGACTATGAACTCACGCAATTGGAAACGTGGGGCGGGCAACCGTTTTCCAGCGAAGAAGATGGGTCACCATCTGCTGGTTTTGGCGATACTTTGTTTTACTGTGTTCCCAGTCCGCCGGAAACATCTGTGCCGGTTTCAAAAAAACGACGTTGGTCTCCCGAGAACCCAAATCAGAAACTATTT